>JBGQNJ010000046.1:0-7362 GCA_041501065.1 Dehalococcoidia bacterium | reverse complement strand
GAGATAGTGAAAGTGAACACAATCGCAGACTGATTCGCGAATCCGTCTTCCTTCATCAGGAGGCTGAGCTATGGAGAAACTGAGTCGAAGGAATTTTCTGAAGCTCTCTGCAGCCGGCGCGGGCGGGGGAAGCCTCCTCGTGGCTGCCGGCCTTGGACTTAGCCGCCGGACCAGTGGCCAGGCCCTGCCAGCGGTACGCCTTGAATTCCGGGATCGTCGTGTTGCCGTCTCCCACGTGGGGTAAGAAAGGCCTAGGAACATGACCCACTCAATGCTGTTCGACGCCCACCTGTGTACGGGCTGTCGCGGCTGTCAGGTCGCCTGCAAGCAATGGAACGACCTCGCGGCGAACACGACGACCAATACCGGCAGCTACCAGAACCCGCCGCGACTCTCGGCGAACACCTGGCTCACAATGCGGTTCAAGGAAGTCGAGGATGGCGACAAGGTGAAGTTCGTCTTCGGGCGGTACTCCTGCATGCACTGCGAGGAGCCGGCCTGCGCCACCGCCTGTCCTCTGCAGGCGCTGCACAAGACGAAGGACGGCCCGGTCATCTACCGCGCCGACCGCTGCTTCGGCTGTCGCTATTGCATGCTGGCCTGCCCGTTCGAGGTGCCGACGTTTGAGTGGAATCAGAACGAATTCCAGAGCCCCTGGATCAGGAAGTGCACTTTCTGCTACGACCGCCTGCAAAACGGCCAAGAGCCGGCCTGCGCGAAGACGTGCGTCAGCGGCGCCCTGCGGTACGGCCAGCGCGAAGAGCTCCTCGCCTACGCGAAAGAACGCATCGCTAAGTACCCCGACATCTACCAGCAGCACGTGTACGGCGAAGAGGAGGCCGGTGGCACCTCGATACTCTATATCTCGCACGTTCCCTTCGAGCACCTGGGCCTACCGACGAAGCTGGGCAACAAGGCCATCTCCGCCAGGGCTCAGGACGCTATGTTCGCGACGCCCATCGCAGCGGTCGGCCTGGCGGCCGGCCTTACAGGCTTCTACTGGGTCGTGAAACGACGGCGGGAGATGGCACAGAAGTCCGGCTCCAGAGACCAGAGGGGTTAGGAGGGGTTCTATGGCACGAGCAGCCGACAGCAAATCGATGTCCAAGGCCGAGCGCCCGTGGCTGGACTTCAACGAGCTCCCCTTCCGGATAACCCGTCCTCCGATCGCCCTCGTCGTTCTCCTCCTCCTCACGCTGCTTGCGGCGGGAATATTCATCACCCGTCTAGCGACAGGATGGGGACTGGTCACCAACCTCAATGACAACTATGGGTGGGGCCTCTGGAAGGGCTTCAACACTCTCGTCGGCATCGCGCTTGGCGCCAGCGGTTTTACCACCGCCTTCGCCGTGTACGTCCTGGGTGGCGAAAAGTACCGGCCTTTCGCGCGGATG
This sequence comes from Dehalococcoidia bacterium, assembly GCA_041501065.1. Taxonomy (GTDB): domain Bacteria; phylum Chloroflexota; class Dehalococcoidia; order DSTF01; family JALHUB01; genus JALHUB01. The sequence goes on along the minus strand of JBGQNJ010000046.1, from coordinate 5,968 downwards.
GCCGTCCTCGTCGGAATCCTGGGCTACATGTCGTCAGTCTTCTCCTTGCTGATCGACCTCGGTCACCCGGAGCGCATCATCCTCCCCATAGTCTACTGGAACGCCGAGTCGCCGCTGTTCGAGGTGGCCTGGTGCGTCATGCTCTACATGACCGTCATGATCTTCGAGTTCACGCCGGCGGTATTCGAGCGATTCGGCCTGAAGCGCGCGGAGACCGTCGTCCACGAGATGGTGATCCCGCTCGTCATCGGCGGCACCGTGCTCTCAACGCTCCATCAGTCCTCACTGGGTTCGTTGTTCCTCAACGTTCCCGACCAGCTGGACAAGCTGTGGTACTCGCCCTTGCTGCCGCTGTTCTTCTTCATGTCGGCGGTATACGTCGGGCCGGCGGTGGTCATCGTCGTCGCGACGATGGCGTCGAAGGCGCTGAGCCGCAAGCTGGAGTCGAACCTTCTCGCGACGCTGGCGAAGGCGTTGCCGATCCTGCTGGGCATCTACCTCTTCGCGAAGGTCGCGGAGCTGGCGGGCGCCCGCGAGCTCGGCCTCCTGTTCGAGGGGACACGCAGCAGCGCCATCTTCCTGCTGGAGATCTCCATCGGCGTCATCATCCCGATGGTCCTCCTCAGCTTCAAGGCCATCCGCGACAACACCAGCCTGCGGTTCGTGGCGTCGCTCATGGTAGTGCTCGGCCTGATGCTGAATCGCGTCGACGTGAGCATCATTTCCTGGGCGCGGCCGCACGACGCTGCCTCCTACTGGCCACACCCGCTGGAGTTCGGCTTCACCATCGGTCTGTGGGCCGGGCTGGCGCTCATCTTCTACGTCGCCGCCAAGTACCTGCCGCTATTCCCGCCTTCGCACGGGGCCGCTTCGGAATAGGACATGAGAGGATATCAACGACAAAGGCGGCTCGCGAGGGTCGCCTTTTTTTCCACGGCTTTGTTGTACACTGGAAACTGAAATGACTGGCTACACGGAAATCATCGAGTCGCTGCAAAAGGGCGCCGAAGGGCACCCCGAGCTGGCGGAGACCGCGGGCCTGTACTGCCGTCTCCTGGAGATCGAAGCACAGGCCGACATCCCGGCGCCCACGAGGGTGCCCGGCAGCGACGAGGCGCGCGCGCTCCTGCAGCAGGGGAAGCCGCTTCTGAACCTGGACGAGATCGAGATCGACAGCGGCAAGTTAACCGAACTGGCGATGCAGATCGCCTTCGCGATTGCGGAGCAGCGACGCGAGCGCGTGCGGGAGCTCGCAGACATACACGCCTGGCTCCACCGGCGTCGCGACAGGATGAGGTCGCTGGCGATAGCGTACCTGCGCGGCAACGGCATCCCCGACAGCAACAGCGGCATTGACGGCGGGCTGCTCGCCTTTGTCATTCACAGCGCGCTGCGTCCGTTCCTGCGGGCGTACGCCGACACCCTCGGCCGTTTCGTCGATGCCGGCGCCTGGTACCGCGGCTACTGCCCCATCTGCGGCGGCGAGCCTGACATGGCGGCGCTGGAGAAGAGCGGCGGACGTCGCAGCCTGCTCTGCTCACGCTGCGACGCCGAGTGGTCGTATCGCCGGCTCGGCTGCCCTTTCTGCAGCAACGACGACCCGAAGGACCTCGCCTTCTTCCCCAGCGACGACAAGGTGTATCGTCTCGCCGTCTGCGAACGCTGTCACCGCTACATCAAGACCGTCGACCTGCGTGAGACGCCAACGAAGCGCCCGCTGGCGGCGGAACGCGTTTTGACGGCGGGGATGGACGTTGCGGCGCAGGGCACCGGCTACCTGGCCCGAGCCTGACCTCCTGCTCCCTCGCGTCGCTCACTTCCGCTCATAGATGCGGAATAGATCATTGGCCCACTTGGGCTCGTAGTTCGTCGTGAGAATTTCCTTCAGACCCCCGTAGTCGTCGAGCGACTCGACGCTGGTCTTGCTCGTACCCGTAAGCCATGGCTGCGGGCTGGAGGCGGCAACCGCAATGAAGTGCGGCGGGTTCGCCTCAAGGCCGGCGACGAGCTCATCGCGCCACACCGCCGGCGCCCAGTCGGCGCTGAGGCCGGTGTCATAGACAAAGCGGCTCACCAGCGGCTGGTCCGCCCACCAGTAGATGACGGGCCAGTTCCCCCAGATGAAGAGGCTCCTGTCGCCGCCGCCGTTCGCCCTCACGTAGTCCAGCACCTCGCGGTCGAGACGAAAGAACGGACCCCACTGGCCCTCGTTGTCCGCCTGCGTAACCCTGCCGGTCGCGAAGCCGAGGAAGTGGCGGTACTGCTCATACGGGTTCGACAGCAGGCTCGGCGTCAGCAGAACAAGAAAAGCGCCCGTCAGTCCGTAGGCGGCCCATCGCTGCAAAGTGAAGCGCTGACCGCCGCAAAACGTAATGATCTGGTCGATTGCGAAGGCGGCGAGGAGCGCCAGCGGGAAGGCCATCGCCAACCAGTGGTAGGGGTAGAACTTTCCCTGGCTCCACACGCCGACGAGCGAGGCAATCGCGAGAATCGCGACCAGCGCCGTCTCCCGTCGCCGCGAGCCGGCCAGGGCGACGAACAGGGCGCCGACCGCGGGCACGACCAGGTAGAGGTTGTCCGTCACGTACTCGTGCGTCACGCGACCGGCGAAGCGAAGGTAGGACTCGCCCGGCGGCGACCAGTGGAGCGACGTGTAGGGGGCCACGTGCAGTCGCTGAATGTCGATGAAGTCGCCGAGGGCGCCGCCCGCCGCCAGGTAGACGGCGAAGACGGCCGGCACCGCCAGGAAACCGCCGGCGGCAATCGACAGGCGCTTCAAGGCGGGCGCAAATCGACGCCGCTCCTCTCCAAACATGACCTCGATCGCGGGCAGCGCCAGCACATAGAAGGCGGCGGAGAACTTGATGCTGAACGCCAACCCCAGCAGGACGCCGGACAGGAACGCGGCCGCGTTCGCGTTATGTCGAGAATCTGGACGGTAGAGAAGGACGGCGACGACGACGGGCAGCGCCAGGAAGCTCTCCGTCTGGCCCAGACCGTCGAAGCCGGCGCGCGTCAGGTAGGTAGCGCCGTACAGGCAGCCGGCGAAGACGCCCGCCCTCTCGCCGAACAGCCGCCGGCCGAGCAGGTAGATAGCGCCCATCGCCAGGGCCGTGTTCGCGAGGTCGAAGATGCGCACGCTGACCATGTGCTGGCCGAACGGGATGAAGGCGAGCGCGTAGACGAAGTAGATGCCGGGCGGCTTTACGTCCCACAGGTCGCGATAAGGGAAGCCGCCGGAGAGTATCGTGCGGGCACCGAGCGCGAAGACCGTCGCGTCGGTGTAGAGCGGCACGATGAGCGTGGGGAGGCCGAGGAGGAGCACCAGGAAGAATGCGCCGCACACCAGGCGATATCGCCGCAGCCAGGCCCGAAGTCGCGTCAGTGCGGCGGGACTCACCGCCGTGGCAGTCTCCACCCTCTCCTCCCGGCGAGATCGTTTCGGCCCAGTATAAGCGGGAACGGACGCAGATGCCATATTCTTTCCAGATCGTGCAATGTAACGCCGATAAAGCTTCGCGTTCCCTTGACGACCGTAAGCGCCTTGAGTATCATCACACGGACGGGTCTAGTGGTGGAGGGATGATATGCGCGCACCAGTCCTCGCCCCTGGTCGGTGCCTTCGGGGTCTCCTGCTCCTGCCGTTAGCGACAATCCTGCTTCTCCTGGGCTCCTCCTGTTACAGCCTGCGCAACGAGAACTCTTGGATACGCATCCAGAACATGGGCAGCGCCAACGCGACTATCGAGATCAACTATCTCAATGAGCAAGGCCAGACGGTCGCCGTCCAGACCTGCCCGACATGGGGCGTGTGCCCGTACATCGCACCCGGCGCCGGCTGGACGTTCGCGGAGAGCCAGAACCCGGCGCTGCCGAGCGGGTTCGTCGGGTCGGCGATCATCACCAGCGACCAGCCGATCGCCGTGCTCCTGGCAAAGGACGCCGACGGTGGCGGCGGCTACTACGAGGCAGCCGGCGACACGGTCTCGCTCAACGCCGGCTCCGACAAGCTCTACCTGCCGCTCGTCATCAACCGCGACGGCTACTCCCAGAACTGGGACTCCCGCTTCGCCATCGAGAACATGGGCAGCACTACCGCTTGTGCCACGCTGATCTACACCAGCAACGCCACCGACGCCGAGGTACACCGCGACCCGGAGCCCGGCGCAACGCCGCAGCCGAATTGCCCCAAGGGCGGCGCGCCCATAGCGCCCGGCGGCACGCTCTTCCGCTCCGTCCCTACCATGGGCGTCGGGCCATACTTTACCGGCTCCGTCCGGGTGGACCTCGTTCAGAACGGGCAGGGGACGTCGCCGTCGCAGCAGTTCATCGTGGCGACGACGGACGTCTTCAGCAGCACGTCGCGTCACTTCTCCGGCTACAGCGGCCTGACGAGCGCCGACATGGGCACGTCGCTGGTCCTGCCGCTCATAGAGCGGACGGCAGGCGGCGAGTGGAGCACGGATTTCGAGATCATGAACGCCGACCCCGCCAAGCCGGCGAACGTGACCATAAGGATCGACGGCTGGGACGGCAACAACCAGTTCGTCTCGAAGACGACTACGTTCCCCGTGCGGTCGTCGCGGCAGTGCTTCCAGGACAGCGATTGGGCGAACTGCCTGGTGCCCGGCGACACGCTGCCGCAGAACTTCCACGACGGCACAGCGTGGGTGACCTCGGACCAGCCGGTCGGCGTCATCGTGTCACGCGGGTCGAACCGCGGCGATACCTATGTCAGCTATCGCGGGCTGAGGGTCGACAGCGCCGGGCAGCAGGTGTACCTGCCGCTGGTCAACAAGAACTCGGCGACGGGAGGCAGCCGCACTGGTTGGAGCTCTTGGGTGCGCGTCATGGCCGTCGACGGCGGCGCGGCGAACCTGCGGATCCGCTACATCGACCCGTCGCTGCCGGGCGGCGAGGTCTCCTACAGCACGTCGATGTACCGCACGAACACGTTCATCCAGCCCTGGGAGCAGGGACTGCCGGACGGCTTCGCGGGCTCGATGGTCATCGAGTCGGACCGGCCGATTGTTGCGCTGGGGAACGTCACCGTCGGCCCCTTCCCGGGCGATTCGGACCTGATGTACGAGGGTGTCGTCGCGCGTTAGCGGGCCTCTGGAATCACGCCGCGCCTGTACCACGTACTCACCGCCTTCCCTCATTGTCGATGGCGCAACTTTGTCCATGCCAGCCCTCAGGCGCGATGAAGTCTCGACGAGGCGCCATCAAGGATAGGGGCAGAGGAGAGGGTTGATGCGCCATACAGCCCCAGAGTAGTATCTCATTAGTCGGGAGCAATCCCAATTCCCGGCTCGCCACGTTCAAATGGGGAATTCCGGTCGAGACACCTCTTCAGAAGGGGAAAGACCATGCCCATCACCAGTCCCTGGATGACCCTGGAGCCCTATCCAAAGATGAACCTGGCCCACTTCCTCGAAGCCGGTGGCGCTGGGTTCGGCGACAAGGCGGCCACGATATCACCCGACGGCAAGGAATACAGCTTCAGCCAGATAATTCACTGGTCCAAGAAGCTCGCCCGCTTCCTCCAGGATGAAGGCGTGGCCAAAGGGGATCGCGTGGGCATCTTCTCCCCCAACTGTCCCGAGTACCTCGTCGCCGTACAGGGCATCCTTCGCACTGGTGCCATTGCTACCACTCTCAACTCCATGTACAAGGAACTCGAGGTTCACCACCAACTCGAGGATTCAGGCGCTGTCGTTCTTCTTGTCGCCCGTGTCCTGATGCCCGTGGCCCAATCGACCGTCGAGAAGCTCCCCAACGTAAGGCGGGTTTACTGCATGGAGGACCTCTGGGAATGGGCGAAGGGCACCCCGCCGGAGCCGCTGCCCGTCGAGATCGATCCCGTTGAAGACCTCGCCGTCCTCCCCTACTCCAGCGGCACCACCGGCCTACCCAAAGGGGTCATGCTGACTCACTTCAACCTCACCAGCAACATCCGCCAAATGCT
>JBGQNJ010000045.1:0-7377 GCA_041501065.1 Dehalococcoidia bacterium | reverse complement strand
TACTGAGGGCAGCGTCACGGACTCACCGCAGAAGCTGCGCACTCGACGCGCCACGCACCGGCTGCTAGAATCGCCTGTTGATGGAGAAGCACTTCACCGTCACCGGCTTCGTCGTCCATGAGGGCAAGACGCTCCTCCTCTGGCACCCGCTGATGCAGGGATGGGCGCCGCCCGGCGGGCACATCGAGCCGAACGAAGACCCGCAGGAGGCCGTGCTGCGCGAGATCCGCGAGGAGACAGGCCTCGAGGTCTGTCCCATGCCGAGCGACCACAGCCTGGGCATCGACTACCCGCGCGAGCTGCCGGCGCCGGTGACCATTTTGCTGGAGAACAGCTTCGAACCAGGCGAGCGGCATCAGCACGTCGACTTCATCTACTTCTGCACGCTCCTCGGTGAATCGCCCGCGCTTCGGGACGACGATAGCCATCTGACGTGGGTCGACGAAGACCAGCTTCAACGGAACGAGCCGCTTTCGCTCGGAGACGGCCGCAGCGCCGCCATCGCGGAAGACGTCCGACTGCTGGCGCTGCGGGCGATAGCGCGGAGTCGCGAGTCAGGAGGATGACGCCTTGCTGAGCCTGCAGTTCGTGCGCGACAACCCGGACGCCGTCCGCAAGGGCCTGCGAGACCGCGGCGTCGAGGAGACGGGGCTGGACGAGCTCCTGCGCCTCGACGGGGAGCGACGTGGGCTGCTCGTGGAGTTGGAATCGCTGCGGGCGGAGCGCAACGCCATCGGCAAGCGCGTCGGGTCGGCGACGGACGCTGCGGAGCGGCAGCGCCTCATCGATGAGACGCGCGTGCTGTCGGAGCGCATCGACGCCCTGGAGCCGCGCGCCAGAGAGATCGAGGAGCGGGTACGCAGCCTCCTGCTCGAGCTGCCGAACGTCCCGCATCCGGACACGCCGGTCGGCGAGGGCGAGCAGCAGAACGTCATCATCCGGACGGAGGGCGCACCGCCACCGTTCGACTTCGAGCCGAGGCCGCACTGGGAGATCGGCGAGCGGCTGGGCATCATCGACTTCGAACGCGGCGTGAAGCTGTCAGGGTCTCGGTTCTACGTGCTCAAGGGGGCCGGCGCGCGCCTGGAGCGGGCGCTCATCGCCTGGATGCTGGACCTGCACACCGAGAAGCAGGGCTACACGGAGGTCTACCTGCCGTTCGTCGTCAAGGAGGAGTGCCTCTGGGGCGCGGGCCAGCTCCCCAAGTTCCGCGACAATCTCTACCACGACGTCGAGGACGACCTCTGGCTGGTGCCGACGGCAGAGGTGCCGATCACGAACCTACATCGCGACGAGATTCTGGAGCCGGGCGTCCTGCCGCTCAACTACGTCGCCTATACGCCATGCTTCCGCCGCGAGAAGATGAGCGCCGGCCGCGACGTGCGCGGCATCAAGCGCGGCCACCAGTTCGACAAGGTGGAGATGTACAAGCTGTGCCCGCCCGAATCGTCGGACGACGAGCTCGAAAGGCTTCTTGCCGACGCGGAAGCGGTGTGTCGCGGGCTAAGCCTGACCTATCGCGTCAAGCAGCTCTGCACCGGCGACCTCGGCTTCTCAGCGACGCAGGCCTACGACGTCGACGTCTGGACGCCGGGCTGCGCCGAGTGGCTGGAGGTGAGCACGTGCTCCAACTGCGGCGACTTCCAGGCGCGTCGCGCGGGTCTGCGCTTTCGGCGCGAGCGGGGGTCGAAGGCAGAGTACGTCCACACGCTGAACGGCTCCGGCCTGGGCCTGCCGCGGACGCTGGCGGCGGTGCTGGAGAACTACCAGCAGCGCGACGGCTCGGTTGTCGTCCCCGATGTGCTGAAGCCGTACATGGGCGGCATCGACGTGATCAGGCAGAGCGGCTGACGTTACGCCTTGATGCGCGCGATGAACTCGTCCGCACTCATAGCGGGAAGCGTGATCAAATGGAGCGTCCCGCGCGAGCCCAACTCCACGGATATGCGGACGATCACCTCGTTGCTCGGCGCCTCGATGATGTTCACGAAGTCGTAGGGGCCGAGGCAGGCGTACTGGCCCAGCACCTTGCCGCCCATCGCCTCGATCTCCTTGTTGACCTCCCTGATGCGCTCCGGTCGCGACTTTATCGTCTTGCGGCCTTCGTCGGTGAGGTTGCTGAGGATTACGTAGAGCGCCATTGGCTCCTCTCCTTCCCTGGCTAGGTTTCTTTCGGCGTACCTTTCATCATAGCCGTCGGGAGAAGCCTCTACAAGCTGTTCTTCGGCGACGATGGCAGCCGATGTTAGAATGTCAGAGGCGAACGGGGGAAGAACTCACGGCATGCGTATCCTCGCGATAGACACAGGCACCGGCACCCAGGACATCCTGCTGCTCGACACGTCGGACCGCGTCGAGAACAGCGTGAAGATGGTCGTGCCCAGCCCGACGATGCGCGTCGCCGCCAGGATACGCGACGCCACGGAGCGTCGCTCTACTATTCTCTTCGACGGCGTTACCATGGGCGGCGGGCCCTGCACCTGGGCGCTGCAACGTCATCTTCAGGCCGGCCTGCCCGCCTTCGCAACGCCCGATGCGGCGAAGACCTTCGACGATGACCTCGATGGCGTTGCGAGCTGGGGCGTGCGCATCGTTGGCGAGGGCGAGGCGGCGCGCATGAACCGCGTGGAGCGCATCGAGCTGCGGGACCTCGACCTCGACGCGCTGCGGGGCGCTTTCGCGTCGCTCGGCGTCGACGCGCACTTCGATGGCATCGCCCTCGCCTGCCTCGACCACGGCGCGGCGCCGCCCGGTTACTCCGACCGGCTCTTTCGCTTCGAGCACCTGCAGCGCGTCGTCGAGGGGAACAACGATCTCCTGGCGTTCGCGTACCTTCCAGACGACGTGCCGCCGTACCTGACGCGCGCCCGCGCCCTGCTCAAATCGGCCGGCTCAAACGTCCCGGTGGTATTCCTGGACACGGCGCCGGCGGCAGCGCTGGGGGCGCTGCAGGACCCTCGAGTCGCGGCCGCCGACCGACAGGTCGTGCTCAACCTGGGGAACTCGCACACGCTCGCCTTCCACCTCCGCGGCACTTATGTCTACAGCCTCTTCGAGCACCATACGGGACTGCTCAGCCGTGACGACGTGGAGTCGCTGACGGAACGGCTCGTCGCGGGCAGCCTGACGCAGGAAGAGGTATTCGCGGGCAACGGCCACGGCGTCTACTACGCTGCGCCGGCGCCGCCCGACGACGGCCCGTTCGTCGCGGTCACCGGCCCACAGCGCGGCAAGCTTACGGGCAGCCGCCTGCGTGCGCACTTCGCGGTGCCGCATGGCGACATGATGCTGTCCGGCTGCTTCGGCCTGTTACGGGCCTTCGCGGCGAAGCAGCCGTCGTGGCGCGAGGAGATCGAGGCGGCGCTGGGCGGGCCTGCTGCGTCATAACGACGCCATTTCTGCGACAAGGAAAGAGGGGCGGCAAAGCGCCGCCCCTCTGGGTCTTTTTGCTTTCGCGTTAGCGGTGTCTCGCGCGCAGACGGACAACGCCACCAAGCACCCCGATGGCCAGCATGGCCGCCAGAATACCAGAGACAATCGGCGACGCCGCTCCGCCGCTCGGGCCGCCACCGGTCGCGGGTGCCACTATCACTGGGCCGCTACCCCCGCTCGGCGTTGCTGTCGGCGGCGGTACGATTGGGACAGGCGGCAGCGACCTGGCCGTCGGCGGTGCCGGCGTATCAGTCGGTTCCGGCGTCGGCGTCCTCGTCCGGTGGCGTATCGGAGTGGCAGTCTCGCGTCCCGGTGGCCCCTCGCCGGCGGGCGCCGCGGTCAGCGACTCTGAGACGATGACGGCATCGCCAGGATCGAGGGTTATCGCACTTTCCTCATCCGGCCCCCAGAAATAGAGCACAGCGCTGTCGTTTTCGCCTCCGTCGGGGCTGGCGATGTCAAACGTCGGGTCCGTCGTGTAATCAAAGGTAACGTCGTCGGCGTTCGACCAGGCCACAAACATCAGTTCATCTGGAGACTTAGAGTCGGGCATCCTGCCGTTTGTAGTGCCGTAGACAGCGAAGAGCGGTGAGTCCACTTCGTCATTGTCCTGGATGCGGTAGTACTGGAAGCTCGGCGCAGTGTACGTCTGTTCCGTGACTTCCGTGGGTCCGTCCGGCATTACCTGGGCAAAGCTGGGGCCGTCATCCTCAGCAATCTTCCAGTCCCACAAATAGCGAATGCCGATATCGACTGGTTCCTCACCTTCGTTGCGCACGGTCGTGGTGATGTCGACGAAGGAGTTCTCGTAGGTAGTGCCGCTTACCTCAACATCCTGGATTATCTTCAAAGCATCCGGGTCGTCATTGCCGTTCAGCCAGTAGGTGGTCCGGGTCGCGGTGGCGCTAGTCGCCTCGACGGTCGCGTAGTCATCCAACTGCACTGTGTCGAAGGTAGAACCGGGGCTTCCGTCTTCGTTATAGTAGTCGGTCTCTGAGGTGTAGGAACGCACAGTCAGCCAGCTTGTGCTCGGATACTCGATAGTACCACCATAGAGCACGTTCTGGTGGTCGCCGGTCGATATCGTGACCGGATGGTCGTCGCCCGTGCGCGCGGTGTAGAGTCCCATGCCGTTATCGCTGTCCTCGACGGTTGCGTCGTAGATGCCGTTGCCATATGTAGTGGCGGCGAGGGCAACGCCGCCGACCAGCAATATGGTGCCTGCGAGGAAAACCAGTCCGACGACGAGTCTCCTGGCGGTCATGATAACCTCCTTGTCGTTGGGGGCCATTGCCCGGATCCCTGCAACCTCGCTTGCTGCCAGCATTCTAGAGCGCGCCGGCAACACGGGGCAATAGGCGGAAACAGGTAATCTTTTCCCCTCGGGGCCGGTAGGTCTTTCGAAAGCTTGCTACAGTATTTTCTGGCATTTATAATATAATTAGCCTGTGGAGTACAATAAGAATGGTCAGTGGAACCGGCGGGCCGGGCCGTTTCCGCAGGTACAGCCGGAGGAAGAGGTGTCGCTGTGGGCAGGCTGATTCTACGAAGGAGAACCGGCGAGAGCCTGACGATTGGAGACGACATAAACGTCCAGGTAGTCTCCGCCCATGGAAGTGGGCGAGAGGCCTGTACCGTCAGGTTCAAGATTGGCGAGGAGATTATTGTGGACGTGACCAAGGAAGGCCGTCACATCAAGTTCATGATCGAGGCACCGGAGTCGCTGATCATCCTGCGGGATGAGCTCACGCGAAGGAGCGTCGAAGACACGAACACGGTGCCGGCTGAGCCGCGACCCATCCCCCATCCCCAACCCAGCCACTAGCCGCCCGCATTTCCGCTCAATGCCCTCGTCGTGGGACGGGGGCATTTTGCTGCTCGTTGCTGCTGTCGCCCTTGCGCAATTCACCCGCAGTTCACTGTTGCCCATAACGGCCTCAAGCGCCGTTGTCGAAGCGAAGCAGTCTGACGTCCCCGACACTGGGCTCCCTGCCGTGCCGCCTTCGCAGGCTCTTCCCGCAGGCATATTCTCCGTCGCCGGGCTGGTGCCGATAAACAGTATGGAACACTACTAGTATCGATACGAACGCCTAGGACTGCATGACCACGACACAACTGCGCTCCCTATCCAGAGAAGGGAACATCGCACAGAAGAAGCCGTTCGCGTCAGCGCTCTCCACCTGGCCGGCTCTGCTTGCCGTTCTGATGCTGTTTTTTGCCGTGTCTTCGGCCGTGCTTATGCTCGTCCTTCCACCGGGCGAGAAAGCAGCAATCATATTTACCGACTCAGCTACCGTCGTGGCTGCCACTGCCGCCGCCGCTCTGGCGGTCTTTGCCTCAACCCGTAGCGTCGGCGGCATGCGCTTGTCGTGGGCCCTCATCGGCGCCGGACTGGCGGTGTGGGCCGCGGCGGAAGGCATCTGGTCCATTTATGAAGTCATCCTTGACCATGAAGTCCCCTTCCCGTCCGTCGCCGACATCGGGTATCTCGGTGCCGTTCCGCTGTTGCTCGCCGGCATTGTCCTTCTTGGCTCCGGAACGCGGATCCTCGCGGGTATTCGCACGGTTCTTGATGGAACCGCGTTGGTGCTCGCCGGCTGCGTCCTCGTATGGCATGCGATCCTGCTGCCCATCTACTCCGACAGCGAGGCTACCCTCATCGAAAAGGCCCTGGGCGGAGCGTATCCCCTCAGTGACTTGGTCCTGTTCTTTGGACTGGTGCTCCTACTGAGCCGCAACCGTGGCGGCCGTGCCGGTGCAGTGCTCTGGCTATTCTCTGGTGGAATGGCGACGATGCTTTTGGCCGATATCGCCTTCGCCTATTTGAGTCTCTCCGACAGCTACGTCAGCGGCTCCATCGTCGATCTCGGTTGGATCTACGGTTACTTACTGATAGGGTACAGCGCCGCCCTGTGCGCCAGCTCTCAGACGGGCCTGGCCGTTTCCGGCGACGGGGAATCGCGGGCCTCCTCGGCCTGGCGCCAGGCAATGCCGCTTGCCCTTCCCATGGTCATGTTTGCGCAATTGTTCCTTGTAGGCTTCGATGCTCCTCTCACCGACGACATCACATCCGTCATACTGAGCGCCCTCGTCCTTGGAGCGGTGCTCGCGCGGGCGGCGGTTGTGCTGACGGACAATCGGCGCCTGTACCACAAGCTTACGGGGGTGCGCAATGAGCTCGAGAAGCGCGTCGAGCAGTTGAAGAAAGCGAATCGGAAGCTGACACGGCTCTCTAAGACGGACGACCTGACCGGCCTCGCGAACCACCGAGCTTTGATGGAGGCGTTCAACGACAAGATGAAGCGCAGCTCTGATCTCGGGCAGCCGCTCGCGATCATGATGATGGATATCGACAACTTCAAGCTCTTCAACGATACCCACGGTCACCCCGAGGGCGACAGGGTGCTGAGGCAGCTTGCCCGGGTGATGAAGAAGATCTGCAGAAAAGGTGACATCGTCGGTCGATACGGCGGCGACGAATTCATGGCGATTCTGCCGGGGACAGACCGCGAAGCGGCCGTTCTCTGTGCCAACCGTTTGCTGGAAACCGCCTCCGGCCAGGGCTTCCAGGTGCGTCACGGGCAACCAGTGCCTCTGACCATGAGCATAGGGCTCGCCGTATCCCCTGACGACAGCCAGCAGAAGGAAGAATTGCTGGCCTATGCTGACGCATCCCTCTATGAGGCAAGACAGGCCAGCGGCAACAACGTCGTCGTTGCCCACGCCTCGTCGCAAGGTGGACTCTTCGAGAGCCGAACTACTTTCGGAGTGCTGGAGGCATTAGTCGTCGCAGTTGACCGAAAAGATCGCTACACACGCTCCCATTCACAAATGAACGCCGAGTTCGCGGTTGAGTTGGGTACCGCCATCGGACTGTCGGCAGCCGGTTTGGACGCTCTTCGTACCGCCGGCCTCCTCCACGACGTGATCGAGGAGAGCCCCGCC
>JBGQNJ010000044.1:0-7425 GCA_041501065.1 Dehalococcoidia bacterium | reverse complement strand
GACCACGCGACCGGCGAGGACGCGCGGGTCATGGAATCGCATCAGACCGCTCTACTGACGAGTCTGGGAGTGATATAATCTCGGTGAGATAATGGCTGCAGAGGTCCTCTACCGGAAATACCGTCCCCAGAAATTCAGCGAGGTTGCGGGTCAGGAGCCCATCATGCGCACCCTGCGCAACGCTGTGGCCTTGCGCAAAGTATCGCATGCGTACCTGTTCAGCGGCCCGCGCGGCACCGGCAAAACCAGCACCGGCCGTCTCCTGGCGAAGGCCGCCAACTGCGGCGATTCGCAGGAAGGCGAGCCGTGCAATAAGTGCGACTCCTGCGTTGCCATCACGGAAGGCCGCGCCATGGACCTCGTCGAGCTGGACGCAGCCAGCAACCGCGGCATCGATGCCATCAAGGACCTCAGGGAGAGGGTCGGTTACGCGCCCGGCAGCGCCGAGTTCAAGGTCTACATCCTCGACGAGGCGCACATGCTCACCACCGAGGCGTCGAACGCCCTCCTGAAGACGCTCGAGGAGCCGCCGCCGCACGTCATCTTCGTCCTGGCGACGACCGAGCCTCACAAAATACCGGCGACCATCGGCTCCCGCTGCCAGCGCTTCGACTTCCGGCGTATCCCGCTGGAGGCGGCCGTGGACCGGCTGGCCTACGTCTGCGATCAAGAGAAGATCACCTGCCCGCGTGAGGCGCTGGAGCTGATAGCTCGCAGCGCCACCGGCAGCATGCGCGACGCCATCAACATGCTGGAGCAGGTCGTCGACTATCATGGGCGCGAGCTGAGCGTGGAGACGGTACAGAGCGGCCTCGGCCTCACCGGCGACGCCCGCAGCAGCGAGCTGGCGCGCTTCGTCCTCAAGGGCGACCTCGGCGACGGCCTGGCGCTCATCGCCTCCGTGCGCGACGACGGCCTCGACCTGCGCCAGTTCCAGCGAGAAGTCGTCTCCTATTTGCGACAGCTCCTGCTCGTCGCTGCCGGCGCCGATAGCGCCCTCAGCCTGACGAAAGAGCAGGCGAAGGAGTTGAAGAAGGTCCTCGAGGGCGTCAGCAAGGAGGAGGTCGTGCAGGCACTGCGCGCCTTCGGCCAGGTCGACGTCCGCGCCGACCCGCTATCGTCGCTGCCGCTGGAGATGGCGCTTGCGGAATGCGTCCTCGCCCGTCAGGCGGCGGAAGCGAAGGCGCAGGCGGCGCCATCGCCCGTCGTCGAGAGGCGTGAAGCCGCTCCCGCCCGCGCTCCGACCGCCGCTCCCGCTCCCGCTCCCGCACCGGCGCCCATAAGCGACGACCAAATCGCGGCTCCCTCCCCTTCGCGACGCAAGGCGTCTCCCGTCGAATCGCCGGCTCCTGTCGCCGCGACGGCAGAGAGCACTGTCCCGCCGGAGCCAGAGGCGACGCCGGTCGTGCCCGTTCCGCCGGAGGTGGCAGCACTTCGAGCGAAGTGGAACGAAGTCTACCAGGTTGCCCGCAAGATCAACCATAAGACCGGCGCGCTGCTCAATAGCGGTTGCGCGATAACAGGAGTCGAAGATAGCACGCTGATCCTCGGTTTCCGCCATGAATGGCTGGTGGAGAAGATGACCTCCGATGAAGGCGGCGCCCACCTGCAAGCGCTACGCGAGGCGGTACAGAAGGTACTCGGTGCCTCGTACGAGGTGCGCTGCGTCTACGACCCACAGGCGTCGAGCGGTCGAGCCGCGGGTGGCGGCAGTGGCGGCGGGCACCTCGTGCAGGCCGCGCGAGAACTGGGTGCGCGGGTGGTCCGCGGCGGCGACGAAGGAGAGACGGCATGAAGATGAACCGCGACATGATGCGCCAGATGCAGCAGATGCAGTCGAAGCTGGCGCGGGCCCAGGAGGAGCTGAACAACCTGACGGCCGAGGGCAGCGCCGGCGGCGGCGCCGTCAAGGTCACGATATCCGGCAGCCTGGAGATACGGTCGCTGAAGATCTCGCCGGAGGTCGTCGACGCCGAAGACGTAGAGATGCTGGAAGACCTGGTCATCGCCGCCTTCAACGAGGCATTGCAGAAGGCGCAGGCGCTGCAATCGGAGCACATGGCAGGCCTGACCTCCGGCCTCAATCTGCCGGGCATGCGCTAGACATAACGAGGAACCTATGGCACAGTCCGCTCCCTCCGCGGCGCTCCCGGTGAGCCGCCTGATCGAGGCGTTCAACAAGCTTCCCGGCATCGGGCCGAAGAGCGCCCAGAGGCTGACTTTCTACCTCCTTCGCGCCCCGCAGGAAGAGGCACAGACGCTCGCCCAGGCCATCCTGGAGATGAAGGAGAAGATCATCCTCTGCTCCGTCTGCCAGAACATCACCGATTCCGACCCCTGCGCCATCTGCGACGACGGCCAGCGCGACCACACGAAGATATGCATCGTCGAAGAGCCGCTCGACATCCTGGCGCTGGAGCGCACGGGCAGCTATAAAGGGCTCTACCACGTGCTGCACGGCGTCATCTCGCCCATGGACGGCATTGGGCCGGACGAGCTCAAGGTGCGCGAGCTCCTGGCGCGGCTGAAATCGCCCGGCGAGGTGCAGGAGGTCATCATGGCGACGAATCCCAACCTCGAAGGCGAGGCGACCGCCATGTACCTGACGCGGCTCATCACGCCCCTCGGCATCAGGGTGACGCGACTCGCCCGCGGCCTGCCCGTCGGCGCCGATCTCGAATACGCCGATGACGTCACCCTCACACGCGCCCTCGAAGGCCGCCAGGAAGTGTAGCCGCGCCCGCTGCGATGACAATCCCCAAGGTCTACAAGACTACCGGCATCGTCCTCCGTCAGCGCCGGCTGGGCGAGGCCGACAAGATACTCAGCCTGTTCACGCCCAACCTCGGCAAGCTCGACGCGGTCGCGAAAGGCGTCCGCCGGCCGCGCAGCAAGCTCGGCGGCCACGTCGAGCCGCTGACGTACACGTCGTTCATGCTGGCCCGCGGCCGCGAGCTGGACATCGTCACCCAAGCGCAGACCATCGAAGTCTTCCCGACTCTGCGCGAGGACCTTGAGCGGACGGGCCGCGCCCTCTACGCCGCTGAGCTCGTCGACCGCTTCACGCCGGAGCGCCAGGAGAGCTACCAGGTCTTCCGCCTGTTCCTGGAGACGCTGCGCCGCCTGGCGACGGAGGAGCGACTCGACATAACGCTGCGCTTCTTCGAGATGCGCCTGCTGGGCTACTCGGGCTACCAGCCGCAGACGGAGGAGTGCGTCATCTGCGGCGCCACGCTGAAGCCGGTGACGAACGGCTGGAGCGCGGAGTCCGGCGGTGTCCTCTGTCCTGCCTGCGCCAGCAACGCGCCGATGTCGCGTCCGCTGTCCGTGAACGCGCTGAAGATGATGCGCCTGTTCCAAAAGGGCGATTTCGTGGCCGTGGCGCGTGTGCGGACCGAACCGTCGCTGGAGGCGGAGTTGGAGCGCCACCTGCGCGAGTACATCCTCTACGTGCTCGAACGCGAGGTCCGCTCGACGCGCTTCCTCGAGACGCTGCGCCGCGTGGGGCCGCCCGCTCCGGCGAAGCTGCGGGATTCGACCACAGGCGGAAGCGCTCTATAATGGAAGAGACGCTCTTGGCGTCTCGATTGCATGCGGCTGGAGGTGTCTGACTTGCCGCTCTACGAATACTACTGCGAACACTGCAACGGCATTTTCGAGGCGCTGCGGCCGATGCGCGAGGCCTCGGAGCCGTTTCCCTGCCCTCTGTGCGACCGCGATGGGCAGCGGATCATGCCCACTTCCTTCGCAGCCTTCACCTTCCGCGAGGGCTACCCTCGTCGCATACCGGACAAGGGCACCTACTGGCACCTGGGCAAGGAAGTGAAGCGCCCCATCAGCGGCCCCGCGCGCGTCGGCGAGCACCCGGAGCTGAACCGGCCGCGACCGCCCGCGCGCAAGAGCAGGGGCGAGATCGAGGTCGAGCGCGACAAGACCAACCTGCGTCGCAAGGAAGAGAAGAAGATGCTCGACTCCGGCGTGCGCCCGATCAAGGGAAGCCCGACGATCCGCTAACTACGTCCTGCGCTCCAATACGTAGACCGCGATCTCTTCCAGTGTCTCGCGCTCTGGCGTCGCCGGCAGCCTCGCGAGCGCCGCGCGCGCCGCATCGCCGAAGCCCTTCGCCGTCGCATATGCCTCCCGGAGGATCTCCGACCCGCGTACCACCTCGATAGCTTCCCTCAGATGCTCGGCGCTGCCGTGGTCGTGGAAGACCCGACGCACTGGGTTGTCGCCGGGGTACCGCTGGATGAGCAGCAGGGAAGGCAGTGTCAACGTGCCCTGCATGAGGTCGCTGCCGACCGGCTTCCCCATCTCCCGCTCGTCGCCGCTGAAGTCGAGGATGTCGTCGACGATCTGAAACGCCATGCCCAGGTTCTCGCCGTAGCCGCGCAGCGCCAGCGCGTCGTCGTCGCGAACGCCCGATAGGAGCGCGCCCCCCTGGGCGGCGATGGCGAACAGCGACGCCGTCTTCCCGCGGATACGCCGCAGGTAGTCGTCCACCGTCTGGTTGTAGTCGAACGCGGCGCGGTCCTCCGCAAGCTGCGCCATCGACATCATGACCATCGTCTCCGCGAACAGGCGCACCACTTCAGCGTGGCCGGTGCGGGCGACTAGGGCTGCCGCCTGGGAGAAGATGTAGTCGCCGAGGATGACGGCGCCGTGGTTATCGAAGAGGCTGCCGGCGGTGGGCCGGCCGCGACGCGTCCCCGCGCCGTCGACGACGTCGTCGTGGACGAGGCTGGCGGTGTGGAGCAGCTCCAGCGAGGCGGCGAGCGGCACGGAAAGCGCAGGGTCGAAAATGCCGAACTTGCCTGCTAGGAGGGAAACGGCGGGGCGCATCCTCTTGCCGCCGGTGAAGAGGACGGCCGCCAGCATCTCCCGCAGCCACGGCGTATCGACGCGCGCCAGCGATCTCAGCGTCTCCTCGACCTGGCTCATCTCGGCCAGCACGGGCTCATAGAGGCTGGTTGTCTTCGTCATGCGCCCTTTGCCTTGCCCTCCAGGCGATACAGCCTCCTGGCGTTGGCGGCTGTCGCCATCGCGACCGCGTTCGCTTCGACGCTCCTCAGGTTCGCGATGAATTCGATTGTCTCCCGCAGGTGTACCGGCTCGCAGCGCCGCCCGCGATGGCTCTGGGGCGGCAGGAACGGGCAATCGGTCTCGACGAGCAGGCTCTCCAGCGACGCCCCCGCGGCGACGGCCTGCAGCCGCCTGGCGTTCTGGTACGTCACGTTTCCGGCGAATGATAGCATGAAGCCGAGATGCGTGTACTGTTCGGCCAGTCTCGCATCGCCGGCGAAGCAGTGCAGCACGCCGACCGGCCCGTTTCTGGCCTTCAAGGTCGCCCACTCACGCAGAATAGCGAAGGTGTCCTCGTTCGCCTGCCGCGAATGGATGACGACCGGCAGGCCAACCTCGTCGGCCAGGGTGAGTTGCTCCCGAAATGCTTTGCGCTGCGCGGCCGGCGGCGAGAGGTTGCGGTAGAAATCGAGGCCCGTCTCGCCGATCGCGACGACGCGGGGCTCGCGCGCCATCTCGCGCAGCGCCTCGAGAGCGTCGGCGTCGAGGTGCTTTGCCTCGTGAGGGTGCACGCCCACCGTGGCGTAGACACCCTCGTGTCGAGCGGCCAGTCCAATCGCCTGCCTGCTGCTCGGCACGTCCATCCCGATGACCGCCGCGCCCTCGAGTCCTTCCTGTCGCGCCCGCTCCATCACTGCCGGCAGGTCGCCCGCGAACGCCGGCATCTGAAGGTGGCAGTGGGAGTCGAACATTGCGGCGGCGTCAGGCTTCATCGACAATCAGCGGCTCCAGCTTCTTGAACAGCGCTTCGGGCTCCCGCAGCGATTGGCCCGCCGGCGGCACGACGACCCGCCAGCCGCCGCCCGCGACATCGCCCTCGAAGCCGAGATGACCGTGCAGCCTCTCGCTGGTGAACGGCAGGTACGGGTAGAGCGCGACCTTCAGGGCGTTTATCGCGCCCAGCGCCGTGTACAGCGACATCGCCGCCGACTGCGGGTCGTCGCGGATCGCCTTCCAGGGCGCCTTGTCGTCGAGATAGCGGTTCGTCTCCTGCGCGAAGGCCATCGCCGCCAACAGGCCGGCCCGGAACCGGCACAGGGCGATGTTCTCGCCCACGTTGTCGAGCGCAACCTGTGCGCGCTCCAGCAGAGCACGGCTCTCCGCGTCCAGCTCCCCGGGCTGCGGCACGCGCCCTTCGAAGCGACGGTAGGTGAAGGTGAGGACGCGATGCGCCAGGTTCCCCCACGTCGCGACCAGCTCGTCGTTGTTGCGACGGATAAGGTCGGCTTCGCTGAAATCGCTGTCCGCCGTCTCCGGCATGACAGCCGCGAGGTAGTAGCGGAGCGTATCGGGGTCGTAGCGGGCCAGGTAGTCGGGCAGGAACGGCGCCGTGCCGCGGCTCGTCGAAGCCTTGCCGCCGCCGAGGTTGAGGTACTGGTTCGCCGGCACGTCGTAAGGGAGGTTGAGACCGCCGTAGGCCATGATCATCGCCGGCCAGCTTAGCGTGTGGAACCAGATGTTGTCCTTGCCGATGAAGTAGTAGCCCTTGCAGGCCGGATCGGTCCAGAAATCGCGCCAGGCGTCCGGCTGCCCGCGGAGCTGTGCCCATTCCTTCGCCGCCGACAGGTAGCCGATGACGTTCTCGAACCAGACGTAGATGCGCTTCTGCTCGTAGCCGGGAAGCGGTATCTTGATCCCCCATTCGATGTCGCGCGTGATGGCGCGGTCGCGCAGCCCCTGCTCGAGCGCGCCCAGCGAGAAGTTGAGCACGTTACGCCGCCAGTGCTTCTTCCCCTCCGACAGCCACGCCTTGAGCCTGTCGTTGTAGGCGCTCAGGCGTAGGAAGAAGTGCTCCGATTCGCGCACCTCCGGCGTCGAGCCGTCGAACTTGCAGCGGGCGTCGATGAGCTCCTCCGGGTCGAGCGGGTTGCCGCAGTTGTCGCACTGGTCGCCGCGGGCGCCGGTGAAGCCGCAAATGGGGCAGGTGCCTTCGACATAGCGGTCGAGCAGGAAGCGCTGCTCGACGGTGCAGTAGGGCAGCCGCATCCTGTCGAGGTAGATGTCGCCCTGCTCGTGCAGGCGCAGGAAGATCTCCTGCACGACGTTCGCGTGGTTTTCTGTGCCGGTCGTCGTGTAGAGATCGTAGCTGATCCCCAACTGTCGCCACGATTCCACGAACTCCTGGTGGAAGCGTGCCGCGACGGCTGCGGGCGTTGTGCCCTCTTCCTGGGCGCGGACGGTTATCGGTGTGCCGTGCTGGTCGCTGCCGGTGACCATGAGGACGGTGTTCCCTTTCAGACGGTGATAGCGGGCGAAGATATCGGGCGGCAGGTAGGCGCCGGCTATCTGTCCGAGATGGAGGGAGCCGTTGGCATAGGGCCACGCCACACCGATGAAGATCTT
>JBGQNJ010000043.1:0-7485 GCA_041501065.1 Dehalococcoidia bacterium | reverse complement strand
GAGCCGCCAGGAGACCCGCGCCATTCGTTGAGGCATGGTCAGGTTCCTTGCCGGCTAGCGATTCTTGCCCTCTGGCCCGCCGAGCTGAGGCAGAGGGTTCTTTCGTTCAATCTAGAAGAAAGGCAACAGGTTAAGCAGCCTCTGCCACCAGGAACTCGTCTTGACCTGCGGCGCCTTGGTCTCGGAAACGAAACGCAGGGGCACAAGCTGTTGCTCCGGGGGCTGCTTGTGCACCTCCAGCGTCATCGTGTTGCCGGCGGGCACCATGCCCAGGCGGCCGCGCGCTTCTCTGTCGATGCGGTCGATGGATGTGAGCACGGCCACTTCCGCCTCCAACTGGTGCACCTCCGCCTGCGTCGCGAAGCGCTCATCTTGCAGGCGCTGCAGGTTGTAGCCCGTCGTCGTGGCGCTGCTGGTCTGCGCGACCTGCAACAGCCCCAGGCAGGCGACGACCAGGAACGCGCCCAAGAGCACGGGGCGCACGCCCGTGACGCGGGGGAAGGGCCTGGGCAACGGTCTCGATATCAGCCGGTCGAGTGCGGACATCCTTGTCAGGCGTCCTCCGTGGGAGTATTCTACCTAGAGCCTTTCGGCCGCTCGCAGGCGTGCGCTACGACAGCGCGGGTTGATCAGCACTTCCAGGTCCGTGGGCCGCAGCGGCTTCCGGCTCAGAAGACGCAGCGTGGCCAGATGATTACAGGTGCAGACGGGAGTGCCGGGTGGGCAGATGCAGTCGCTGGCTTCCCGGCGGAAAAACTCCTTGACAATGCGGTCTTCGAGGGAGTGGTAAGAGATGACCGCCATTCTCGCGCCCGAGCCGTCGAGCAGACCGTGGGCTTCTTCAAGCGCACTAGCTAGGTGGGCTAGCTCTGAGTTAACGCTTATCCGAAGGGCTAAGAACGTCCTGGTGGCGGGGTGGGTAACGCTTTGACCCCTTTTGCCCACGGCCTGCTCGACGACTCGGGCCAACTGGGTGGTGGTGAGGATGGGGCGCTGGTCAACGATGCAGCGCGCGATACGGCGGCTCCGGCGTTCCTCCCCGAAGCGCCAGAGTAGGTCCGCCAGGTCTTCCTCCCGGTACCCATTGACAATATCGGCCGCGGTGAGCATATCTGTGGGGCTAAAGCGCATGTCCAGGGGCCCCTCACGACTGAAACTGAACCCGCGTCTCGCCTGTTCGAGCTGGAACGAGGAGACGCCCAGGTCCAGAAGAATCCCATCGATTGGGCCGAAACCGTGGCTGCGGCAGATCTCTACGATGTCCTGGTAGTTGCCCTCGACGAGGATGACGTTGTCGCCGTAGGGGCTCAGCCGCTCCTCGGCGACGGCCAAGGCATAGGGGTCGCGATCGATGCCCAGCAATTGTCCGCCCGGCGAAGCCATCTCCAGGATCGCCTCGGCGTGGCCGCCCTCGCCGGCGGTGCAGTCGACGTAGCGACCGCCCGGCCGCACGGCCAAAGCATCGACGACCTCGCGCACCATCACAGGAATGTGTATCGCCGTCATCATGACTACAGTCATGGACTCTCTTCCACTGACTCCAGGTCAGCGTCGTACTTCTCGTCGATCTCCTTTTCCTCGACGCCCCAGCGCTGGGGATTCCAGAGCTCCAGGCACTCGCCGCGGCCGACGATGAGCACGGGGCCGTCGAGGTCGCCGTGCTGGCGGAGTCGCGGCGGGAGCAGGATGCGCCCCTGGCCGTCGAGCTCCGCGTCCAAAGAGCGGCCAAAGAAGCCGCGGCGCAGGCGTCGCGCCTTCTTGCGTGTCGGGCGCTGGGTGATTAGGAACTCCGCCTCTTTCTCGTAAGCCTCGGCGGTGTATACTTCGACGCAGCCGTCCTGGCTTTCGACCAGCACGGCGCCGGTACCAAAGGAGGCGCGATAGCGGGCGGGGATAGGGATCCTTCCCCTATTGTCCAGGCTGTATTCAAACGTCCCGCGAAATACCATATTCCCCGCCCTGACTGGTGGGCATCAGGGCAAGCGTGCCACCCCTTCCCACACTGCCCCACATTCTACCATCCGGCAGATTGATGTCAAGGGTTTTCAGCCCCAAATTCCCGAAACTTCGCCTTTCCCCGCGTTTCGGGCGCGTGCTATGATGGCGGGGTCCCGAAGATGAAGCCGATAACCATCCGCCTGGGCATCCTCACCGTGAGCGACAAGGGCTCGGCCGGCGAGCGCCAGGACACCAGCGGCGGCGCCATTCGCGAGATGCTGGCGTCGCTCGACGTTGCCGTGGAGCGCTACGAGATCGTGCCGGACGAAGTAGAGCAGATCGCCGCGGCGCTGCGTCGCTGGGCCGATGAAGACAAGCTTGACGTCATCTTCACAACCGGCGGCACGGGCTTCGACCCGCGCGACGTCACCCCCGAGGCGACGCTCGCCGTCGTCGACCGACTGACGCCGGGCCTCGCCGAGGCGATGCGCCTGGAAGGGATGCGGCATACGCCGAATGCAATGCTCAGTCGCGCGACGGCCGGGCTGCGCGCCAAGACGATCATTATTAATCTGCCCGGCAGCGAGCGCGCCGTCCGCGAGAGCCTGGCCTGCCTCGTGCCGGTGCTGGAGCACGCGGTGCGGACCGCCCGCGGCCGCTACGGCGACCACGCGTAGAGCCATGCGAATCGACGTCCTCACGCTTTTTCCCGAGATGTTCAGCGGCCCGCTGCAGGCCAGCATCCTCGGGCGCGCCATCGAAGGCGGCCTTGTCGAGGTTGTCCTCCACAACATCCGCGACTACGCCGAGGACAAGCACCATGTCGTCGACGACTATCCGTTCGGCGGCGGACCGGGCATGGTCATGAAGCCGGAGCCGCTCTTCGCTGCCGCCGAAGCAGTGGCTGAGATGCATGCGGCGAAGGGGCACGTCGTTCTTCTGACGCCGCAGGGCCGCCTCCTGACGCAGTCAATAGGCGACGAGCTGTCGCTGCGGGAGCGGCTCATCCTCGTCTGCGGCCACTACGAGGGCGTCGACGAGCGCGTGCGCGAGCGCCTGGTCGACGACGAGATCAGCATCGGAGACTACGTGCTCTCCGGCGGCGAGCTGCCGGCGATGGTGCTGATCGATGTCGTCGTGCGTCGGCTGCCCGGCGCGCTGGGGTCGGAGGAGTCGCTGACCGAGGAGTCGCACGCGCAGGGGCTGCTGGAGTACCCGCAGTACACGCGGCCGGCCGAGTTCCGCGGCTGGCAGGTGCCGGAGGTGCTGCTGTCCGGCCATCACGCCCAGATCGCCGCCTGGCGACGCCGGCAGAGCATACTCCGCACGGCGCGGCGCAGGCCCGATCTGCTGGCGCGCGCGGCCCTGACCGAAGCGGAGCGACGCCTCATCGCGGAGGCGCTGGCGGAAAAGGGCTGACTCTGCTACTCTATGAGGCACGGAGTGTAATTGTGGTCGACGCAGACTCACTGGTAGACACGAAGAAGAACCCCGAAGTCTCAGACTACGGCATCGGCGACACCGTGAAGGTGAGCGCCAAGGTCGTCGAGGGTGACCGCCAGAGGACGCAGGTGTTCCAGGGCGTGGTCATCCGCTCTCGACGCGGCGGCCCGAGCGCGAACGTGACGGTGCGGCGCGTCTCTCACGGCGTCGGCGTCGAGCGGACGTTCATGCTCCACTCGCCGCGCCTGGAGAAGATCGAGGTGACGCGTCGCGGCAAGGTACGGCGCGCTCGGCTGTACTATCTGCGCGGCCTCGCCGGCAAGGCGGCGCGCATCAAAGAGAAGAGCACTACCCGGTCTCAGTAGTCGGGTCCCCTGCCTTCGCCCGTTCCACTCATCCTCGTTCTCATTGCATCCTCATGCGTCGCAGACGCAGCCTGTCGGCGTGACGAGTCCGCCCAAGGCGGACGCAACGCGAGCGCGATCAGCGCACGTGCCACTGCCGTCGCGAAGGGTCGATGGCGACTCGACGCAACATGACGCGTCGCACATCGAGCGGCGTTGTGTCGGCGTTCGCCGGAGGCGAACGCAACCCCCGCGGCGTGCCGCCTCGCATCGCCACCCACGGTTCGCTACAATAGATGAGAGATCATAACCAAGGAGCATCCATTGGCTGTCCTGCGACTCCGCCTCGCCGGCGACCCCGTCCTGCGCCGCAAGACGCACGCGATAAAGAAGATCGACGCCTCCGTGCAGCGCCTCATCGACGACATGGTCGACACGTTGCACGCCGCCCATGGCGTCGGCCTTGCCGCGCCGCAGGTGGGCCGCTCCGAGCGTGTGGCGGTCATCCACGTGGCGGAGGAGGAAGTCATCGTCCTCATTAATCCACAAATCGTAAAGCGCACCGGCGAGCGACGTGTCGAAGAGGGCTGCCTCTCCGTTCCCGGCTACGTCGCGGAGATAATCCGCTCCGAGTCCGTCACGGTCAAGGCGCTCGACCGCGAGGGCCGGCGGTTTCGCGTCAAGGCGAATGACGACCTGCTTGCCCAGGCGCTCGAGCACGAGATGGACCACCTGGAGGGCGTCCTCTACATCGATTACCTTGAAAGCGCAGACCAGCTCATCCCCCTCGAGTCGCGCGAAGAGGCCGCGGTCGCTGAGGACGAGCTTTAGGAGCCGCCCCGCCCGGAGAGCAAGATGCCTTCCGCATCCCTGTCTCCATCCGTCCGTCACCTCCTGTCGAAGCTGCGCGCTGTCTGGCTCGCACAGAGTGCCGACGGCTATCTGACAGGTGGCTTCCTCCGCGACCTCCTCCTCGGCCGCGCTGCCCGCGACATCGACGTTGCCCTCTCCGGCGATGCGCTGGCGCTGGCACGCCTCGGGGCCGACGCCGTCGGCGGCCATTGCTTCGCGCTGGACGAAGAACGCGGCATCGCGCGCATCGTCATGCCCGCCGGCGCGCCCGTCGCCTACGTTGACGTCACGCGGTTGCGCGGCGACATCGAAAGTGACCTGGCGGAGCGCGATTTCTCCATCGACGCCATGGCGCTGCCACTGGCGGCGGTTGCGCGTCGCACTCCCCAGCCGCTTGTCGACCCCTTCTTGGGCGCGGAGGACGTCAAGGGACGAGTCGTGCGCGTCGTCAGCGACGGCGTCTTCCGCAGCGACGGTCTGCGCCTTCTTCGCGCCGCGCGGCTCTGCGCCGAGCTGGACTTCCTCCTCGACGCTGATACGGCCGCGCTCGTCCAGCGTGACGCCTCCTGCCTGGACAGCGTTGCTCCGGAGCGGAAGCGCGACGAGCTGGCCCGCATTCTGGCGACGGAGCGAGCGGCGCCTTGTCTGCGATCGCTCGATGACCTCGGCCTTCTGGAGCGGCTATTGCCGGGGGTGACCGCTTGTCGCGGCGTATCGCAGCCGAAGGAGCACTATTGGGATGTCTTCGATCACCTCATCGAGACCGTCGCCGCTCTCGATTTCATGCTGGCGGAGAGCGAACCGGCCGGAGAGCGCGAGGCGGCGTTCTGGCGCGAGCTCTGGCAGCAGCTCGCCTGGCTGCCGGCGGCGCGGGCCCATCTTCGAGGGGAGACGGTCGAAGGGCGGCCGCGGAGCGCGCTCCTGAAGCTCGCCGGCCTTCTGCACGACATCGGCAAACCGGAGACGAAGGCGCCGGACTCAACGGGGCGAGTACGTTTCATCGGACACATGGCGCTGGGCGCCGAGAAGGCGTCCGCCGTCATGCGACGGTTCCGGTTCAGCGCCGCCGAGACGCTCCTCGTCGCGATCACCGTCGAACAGCACCTGCGACCGGGACAGATGAGCAGCAGTGGCCCGCCCACGCGACGCGCCCTCTACCGCTTCTTCCGCGACACAGGCGATGCGGCGCTGGACATCCTCTTCCTCATGCTCGCCGACAACCTCGCCGCCCGCGGCCCGCGCCTTCGATTCGCCAGCTGGCGCGGGAACGTCGCCTTTATGAATTACATCCTTGCTCGCTACTACCTGGAGGAGCAGCCGGTGGTCCCGGTGCGGCTTGTCACCGGCGACGACATCATGGCCGACCTCCGCATCGGGCCGGGCCCGCTCGTCGGACGCCTGCTGGCCGCGATAGAGGAGGCACACGTGTTGGGAGAGGTCTCGACGCGAGAGGAGGCGCTTGTCCTGGCGAGGCGTCTGTTTGCGGCGACGCCGGTTTCGTCCGAAGCCGCCTCGAACTGAAACTCGGAAGGCGTAACGGCGTTTGAATGGACGTAGGAGAAGAGGGAGATTGAGGTGGCGCGTAAGATTTTGCGCGACTATAGTGGTATCTGTAAACTTGTTATTGACAGTTGCCGCGAAGGACAGCGAGCATCGGGCGCCCAGGGACCGGGTAGATTAGGGCGCGGTGCGCCGGCTGTTGAAGATGGGAGCTAGCTAAGAGCATTGCATCGTACGTTTGACAGAATACTGCTAGCGTTCATCGTCCTCGTCGCGGCTTTCTCCCTCGTCACGATGTGGCCCTCAGAGCCGTGGCATTACCTGCCCGGCGCCATCCCCTGGCCGGAAGGCAAGGGGATCAAGATACCCTTCTTCAAGTTCGACGGCACCGAAGTCAAAGGCGGCACCCTGGAACGGCGCGCCATGACCCTCGGCCTCGACCTGAAGGGCGGCACCCGTCTCGTTCTCGAACCGGACCTCAGCAACTCGCCGGACGTCAATCTCGACGACGCCCTCAACAACGCTTCCCAGATCATAGAGCGTCGCATCAACGAGTTCGGCGTCGCTGAGTCAGAGATCCAGCGCCAGGGCAACCGCCTCGCTGTCCAGCTCCCCGGCATCACCACGGAAGAAGCGATGACGAAGATCGGCAAGACCGCCCTGCTGGAGTTCCGCGAGTTGAAGACCGATGCGAACGGGAACGTGGCGGTCATGGTAAACGGCCAGGAGACGTTCGTGCCGCAGTCTTCGCTAACCAGTATCGACGACGCGGTCTGGATAACGGCTGTGGCCACCACCAGGGACGGGCAGAGCGTGCCACTGACCGGCCAGTATCTGACGGATGCCTACATTGGAGCCGACCAGGCGGGCCTTCCGGTGATCGACTTCCAGTTCAACGATGAGGGCGCTCACCTCTTCGAGCAGATAAGCGGGCGTCTCCTCAAGCAACCTCTCGCCTTCTTCCTTGACGGCGAGCCTATCACCACCGCCGACGGGCACGTCGACGCGCCGATCGTCCAGTCCGTCATCAGCGACAAGGGCCAGATCACGGGCATGAAGCTGGACGAAGCGACCAACCTCGTCAAGCTGCTTAAGGCGGGCTCCTTCCCTGTGCCGCTGAAGGTCGTCCAGAGCGAGAACGTCGACGCTACGCTCGGTCAAGACTCGGTGCAGAAGAGCGTCATCGCCGGCGAGACGGCAATGCTCGTCATCATGCTCTTCATGGTGCTCTACTACCGCCTGCCTGGCCTCATCGCTGCTGTGGCGCTGTCGGTTTACGCGACAATCGTGCTTGCCGTCTTCAAGGTGTGGCCGGTCACCCTCACTCTCTCCGGCATAGCCGCGTTCGTCCTGTCGGTTGGTATGGCGGTGGACGCCAACATCCTCATATTCGAACGCATGAAAGAAG
>JBGQNJ010000042.1:0-7528 GCA_041501065.1 Dehalococcoidia bacterium | reverse complement strand
GGACGGAACGCGGATATCGCCTGGACGTCGACGACGGCGACCGGCGACAACGTCGACACCTACGTCGAGACGCTGTGCGGGCCGACGTCGTACATGTTCAACGGCGTCTGCACGCCCATGGAGGTGCGCGAGGAGACGATAAACGTTCGTGACACTCTCCCGGGCGTCCCCCTTGGCACTGAGCCGCGAAAGCTGACGGTGATGCGCACCGTCCACGGGCCGGTCATCGGCATGGACACCGCGAAGGGCGTGGCATTCAGTCAGAAGCGCGCCCACTGGATGAAGGAGTACGCAGCGATTCATCCCTTCCTCCAGTTCGACCGCGCTCACAGCGTCGCCCAGTTCGAGGCCGCGGCGAGGCTCATCGTCACCTCGCACAACTTCCTGTATGCGGACAGGGCGGGGAACATCGCCTACTGGCAGGCGGGCCAGGTGCCGGTGCGACCCGCCGGCTTCGACCCGCGCCTGCCGCTGCCCGGCACCGGCGAGGCGGAATGGCCGGGCGGCGTCACCCCGATGCCCGTGTCCGTCAACCCGCCGGAGGGCTGGCTGGCGAACTGGAACAACAAGCCGGCGACCTGGTACAACAACTCGGACAGCGCCTGGTTCGGTAAGCAGAACCGCGTCCTGGAGATACAGCAGCGCCTCGCCGGCCCGCAACTGATCTCGCTGCAAGACATGTTCGACATCCCGAAGGACATAGCGCGCGTGAAGGAGCTGGGGCGCGACTCGCGATACTTGCGGCCGTACCTCCTCGACGCGCTCGCGGCCGTGCCATCGTCGCACGCGCTGGTTCCGCAGGCGAAGTCGCTGCTGGAGACATGGGACCAGAACGCCGTCGACGATGCCCTCACGAGCACGCAATACGACGTCGCCTATACCATTTTCTGGGTCTGGAAGGACAAGCTGATCCACAACGTCTTCGACGACGAGCTGGGAGCGCACGTCAGTTCGTTTGTGGAGGAGGACGACAGCGGGGCAGTTCTGGTCGACGCGAACGTGCTCATACATACGCTCGATGGCGCAGCATCGAAGGTGCCGTCGCACGTCGACTACTTCAACGGCGCCGACCGGAGCACGGTGATAGTGCGCAGCCTGGAGGAGGCGCTCGATTCCCTGGCGTATGTCTTCGGGACGACCGACATGTCGCAGTGGATCGTGCCGCGAGGGGAGATCGTTTTCACGCCGCCGCTCGGCCCGGAAGCCGGGCGAATCCCGCTTTCGAACCGGTCGACGTACGCCCAGGTGATCGTCCTCGACGCGGCGGGCGTCGCAGGCTACAACATCATCCCGCTGGGGCAAAGCGGCTTCATCTCACCCAGCGGCGAACTCGACCCGCACTTCCGCGACCAGCTCGAGCTGTACCGCAATTTCGAGTACAAGCAGATGCATTTCTATAAGAACGCGCGCCTTGAGGAATAGCCCGCGAGTGGCGGACTGGTCGGAAGATAAGCTCCCGCCGGTCGAAGGGTCCACGACCCCTCAGCCGGCGGGAGTCACATTCGAATCCCGTGGTCACGGCGTCAAACAGGTGCAGGTCAACAGCCGGGTGCTAGCCCCTCGAATACCGCCACGTGATAGATCCGCCCGTCCGCGGCCGTTGCCGCTCCCGTTCCCATACGCGTGAAGCAGCGATTGGTGATGACGCCAAAGTGCCCGGGACTATCGCGCCACATGCGGATGGTCGTCCGGACCGTCTCCTTCTCGGGATAGTTGTTCCAGGCGATCACCTCGCCGGCCCAGGCCATCGAGACACCGTTCTTGTTGAAGAGACAGCGATAGTCGCAGCCGTCGGGCGGCGCGTGGCCGAAGTAGCCCTTCGCCGCCATGTCCTCAGCCCTGTATCGCGCGACCTGAGAGAGGCTCGGATCCATCGTCAGAGGCGGGAGGCCATTGTCCGCCCGCATCTGGTTGAGACCCAGAGCCAGGTTCATCTCCATAGCCTGCTGCGCCGTGCAGCCGACGGCAACCAGCAGGAACACGCCCGCGAGAACGCTCGCTGCCGCAAGAGGCAAGAAGTGGTGTCTTCCTGTCCTGATGCTCGTTGCTTGCCGAATGATAGAACTCATCATGATCCGCCCCTCCACAATTGGAGCCGATCTCTGTCTCTGGATAGATCATCGACACAAACGGGATAATGAGAACTGTGCTTCCTATACGCTGTTACACCCGCCCCGACGCAGGGATTGACGGCGCAGGCGTACCCAGCCTAGCATTCGCCCTGCAACCGCCGAGGCGCGGGCAATCAGCCGGAGAGGAGCAGCACCATGCAAGTCGCGGGGAAGACAGCCATCGTTACGGGTTCGGCCGTTGGGGTTGGCCGGGCGACGGCCCTGGAGCTGGCCAAGCGCGGCGCCAACGTCGTCGTCAACTACTCGCGCTCGGAGGTGGAGGCGCGCCAGACGCTGGCGGACGTCGAAGCGCTGGGCGCGAAGGCGCTGCTGGTGCGGGCGGACGTCTCGCGGGACGGCGAGGTGCGCGCGATGGTCGCGCAGACTGTCGAGCGTTTCGGAGGCGTCGACGTGCTCGTCAACAACGCGGGGATAACCCACTTCGTCGACTTCCGTGACCTGGAGGGCATGACAGAGGAGATATGGGATCACATCATCGCCGTGAACGTGAAGGGCCTGTTCTTTTGCTCGCGCGCCGTCGTGCCGGAGATGCAGCGACGCGGCGCCGGTTCCATCGTGAACATCGCGTCGGTGGCGGGAGTGCGCGGCGTGGGCAGCTCCATCGCCTACTGCGCGTCGAAGGCGGCGGTCATCAACATGACGATGTCGTTCTCGCAGGCGTTCGCGCCGGAGATACGAGTCAACTGCGTCGCGCCGGGGTTCATCGACACGCGCTGGCACCTGGCGCGCAAGGGCGTCGGCGACTACGAATCGTACCGCGCCGCAGTGGCGAACATGACGCCGTTGAAGCGCGTTTGCCGGCCGGAGGACGTGGCGCAGGCGGTGCTGAGCTTCATCGAGGGCGCGGACATGGCGACGGGGCAGACGCTGGTGGTGGACGGCGGCATGACGACGCACCTGTGAGCTTCGTTGCAGCGATTCCCTGGGCGCGCACGGTCGGTTTGACACGTGCGCTGTCAATGTTATACTTGCGCCATCCAATACCCCGCATGTAATAGTCCCCGCTGAAATCATCCCGCCGACGGCAACATCGGCAATTCGGCCGTCGAATCCTTGCTTCGCGCTTTCGACCCCGATACCGCGGACACGACGTCCAAGGGGAGCGGGCTGAGGCGATAGGGGCTGGAGCGGCCCGGTTTCTGGCGGCCTCACGGACGCGGCAACCGACGGGTTGCTCCAGCATCTCCTCTCCGCCAAAGCGATAGCCCCGATGAGCGGGCTGCTCATCGCGCCCAGCGCAGCGCTGCCCGCAAACCCTGTGCGGCGTCTTTCTAGCCGGCTTCCCCGACTCGCTAGAGCGTAGAGGCGCGTTCCTGTATATTCAGTCACTAGAAAGTGGGTCATCTCGCTCCGGGGCGTGTTTTTATGTCAACCGAGAACGGCGCACTACTCGAAGTGCAGGCCGTCACCAAGAGCTTCGAGGGCCTGCGGGCCGTAAACGAGTGCTCGCTGCAGGTCCGAAAGGGCACGATCACCGGCCTCATCGGGCCGAACGGCGCCGGCAAGACCACGCTGTTCAACGTTGTCACCGGCTTCTTGAAGCCCACCTCCGGCCGCATCCTCTTCGCCGGCGGCCGCATCGACGGACTGCCGCCGCACCGCGTCTTCGACCGCGGCATCGTCCGCACGTTCCAGATCCCGCGCGAGCTGAAGCAGATGACGGTGCTGGAAAACCTCATGCTTGTGCCCGCGGGCCAGTCGGGCGAGAAGCTGTGGAACCCGTGGCTGCTGCCGTTTCGCGTGCGGCGCCAGGAGCGCGAGATCCGCGACAAGGCGCTCGACGTGCTGGAGTTCGTCAATCTCTGGCACCTGCGCCATGAGTACGCATCGACCCTGTCGTCCGGCCAGAAGAAGCTGCTGGAGCTGGCGCGCACGCTGATGTGCGACCCGCAGCTCATCCTCCTCGACGAGCCCGGCGCCGGCGTCAACCCGACGCTGATGAAGAGCCTGGCCCTGCTCGTCGAGCGGCTGCGCGACGAGTCCGGCATAACGTTTTTCCTGATCGAGCACGACATGGACCTGGTCGCGCGCCTCTGCAACCCGGTCATTGTCATGAGCAGCGGCGACAAGATCGCCGAGGGCACGCCAGAAGAGGTGGTGCACGACGAGCGCGTCCTGGAGGCGTACCTGGGAGGGCAGTACCGGTGACAGTGGTCCTGGAGGCCGACGGCATCGTCAGCGGCTACGGCGAGGTGGATATCCTCCACGGCGTCTCGCTGCTGGTCGACGAGGGCGAGATCGTATCGGTCATCGGGCCGAACGGCGCCGGCAAGTCGACCCTGTTGAAGTCGGTCTTCGGCCTGCTAAAGCTGCGAAAGGGCAAGCTGCTCCTCGACGGCGTCGACGCCACGGGCCTGCCGCCGCAGAAGATGGTCCGCAAGGGCGTCTCCTACGTGCCGCAGAGCGACAACGTTTTCCCATCGCTCACCATCTTCGAGAACCTGGAGATGGGCGCGTTCATCGGCGGGGACAATATCAAGCAGCGGCTGGCGGAGGTCTTCGACCTTTTCCCGGCCCTGGCCGAAAGGCCGCACGCGAAGGCGGGCAAGCTCTCCGGCGGCCAGCGGCAGATGCTGGCCCTGGCGCGCGCCCTCATGCTGCAGCCGCGGCTCCTGCTCCTCGACGAGCCGACGGCAAGCCTTTCGCCGCGCATGGTCGGCGACATCCTGACGAAGATCCGAGACATCAACGAGAAGGGCGTGGCGATCCTGATCGTCGAGCAGAACGCGCGCGAGGCACTGAACCTGTGCCATCGCGGCTACGTGCTGGTAATGGGACGAAACGCTATGGAAGACACGGGCCAGAACCTCCTCCACAGTGAGGAAGTCGGCAGGCTCTACCTTGGAGGATAACGACATCACATGGCGCAGCTAGTTGTCATCGGGCTGATCATGAGCAGCATCATCGCGCTGGGGGCGATAGGCTTAACGCTGATCTACGGCATCCTCAAGTTCGCCAACTTCGCGCACGGCGACCTGATGACCGTCGGCGCCTACATTGCATTCCTGACCTTCACCGGCGGCGGCCATATCGGCCCGCTCTCATTCGGCTACGGCATGATCCTAGCGATGCTGGCGGCGATGCTGGTCGTGGGAGCCATGTCCGTGTTAATCGACCGGCTCGTGTACCGGCCCTTGCGACGTCGAAACGCCGGCCTGGTTATCCTGGCAATGGCGTCTTTGGGGATGGCGATAATCGTGCGGAGCCTGGTTTATCTGGGCTGGGGCCCGGACCAGCGCTTCTACTCCTCCGGCCTCCAGTATGCGCACCAGTTCCCCTTAGGCATCGCTCTGAAGCCGGACCAGATGTTCATCGGCGCGACGGCGCTCGTTTCGGTCGTGTCCGTGTACCTGCTCCTGTACCGGACGAAACTGGGGAAGGCAATGCGCGCGACCGCCGACAACATGGAGCTCGCGAAGGTGGCAGGCATAGACACGGAGCGAGTGGTGATCGCCACGTGGGCTATCGGCGGCAGCCTGGCCGGGCTGGCGGGCGTGCTCCTCGGCATTCAATCGCACCTCATGCCTGAGATGGGCTTCATCTTCATCCTGCCGCTGTTCGCGGCGTCGATACTCGGCGGTGTGGGCAGCCCGCACGGGGCGCTGGTCGGAGCACTAGTCGTCGGAATCTCGCAGGAGGTCTCGACGGAGTGGATTTCGCCGGCGTACAAGCCGGCAATCGCGTTCATCCTGCTATTCGCGATCCTGCTGGTGAGGCCGCGGGGCATCTTTGGGGTGAAGGTCTGATGATCAGCGACTTCCTGAACCCTTCGTACCTGGCCGGCTTTCTGACGCTGGTCCTGATCTACGGTGTCTTCGCCATCGGCCTCAACGTGCACTGGGGCTACACGGGCATCTTCAACTTTGGGGTCGCCGGATTCTTCGCCGTCGGCGCGTACACGTCGGCGATAATCACCAAGCAGCCTGCAAGCGGCGCCTACATGACCTATATCGGCGGTCTTCATCTTCCATACGTCTTCGGGCTTCTGGGCGCCGGTCTGGCCTGCGCCGTGCTGGCTTTCATCATCGGCATCCCCACGCTGCGGCTGCGCGAAGACTACCTGGCCATCGCCTCCATCGGCGTCGCGGAGACGCTGCGCCGGGTCTTCATCAACGAGATGTGGCTTGTGAACGGCACGCGGGGGATCATCGGCATTCCGCAGCCGCTGCACGGCCTCGTCGACCAGGCGGACTACAAGTACGTCTACCTGGCGATAGCGGCGGTCATCCTGCTCGTCGTGTACGTCGCCGTCGAGCGTGGCATCCGCTCGCCCTGGGGGCGCGTTCTGCGCGCGATACGCGAGGATGAGATGACGGCGGCGGCAAGTGGCAAGAACATCTTCGCTTTCAAGATGCAGGCTTTCATGCTGGGAGCCTTCATCATGGGAATCGGCGGCGCGATGTACGCGAGCTACGTGAGGGCGATAACGCCGGACACCTTCGTGCCGATGTTCGGGACGTTCCTCATCTGGGTTATGCTCATTGTCGGCGGCAGCGGCAACAACAAGGGCGCGATACTCGGCGCTCTGGCGGTCTGGCTAATCTGGGACCGAACGGGCGCGCTCGTCAGCAACGCCCAGGACCCACGCATCTTCTACGTGCGAAACCTGCTGATCGGCGTGATGGTCGTCGCGGTGCTGCTCCTCAGGCCGAAAGGCATCTGGGGAGAAGAGAAGCGCGTGTCAGTCTACGCCGGCAAGGAGCCCGAGAGAGCGAAGGCGAAAGACGAAGCTGCTGAGCCACTCGCCTCCGTTGTGTCGACGGCGGAGGAGGCCGGCGACGGCGGCGCTTCCTAACGCTGACACATGTCAAAAAAGAACACGGCCCGAGTTCCCTCGGGCCGTGTCTGCTTTTTCTACGTAGGAGTTTATTCCAGCGTCACCGGTTCCGTGCGAACAGTGACGATCTGCCCTCCCTGGTACTTCCAGATCTCTATGAAACCGGAGGGGAGGTCGCCGTTCTTGTCCCAGCCGGAGAATCCGGATGCACCCTGGTAGTTGACCGGTTTGCCCGTACGGATTAGCTGCAGGGCGCGCTCGATCCCAGCGCCGCCG
The DNA here is from genome assembly GCA_041501065.1 of Dehalococcoidia bacterium. Taxonomy (GTDB): domain Bacteria; phylum Chloroflexota; class Dehalococcoidia; order DSTF01; family JALHUB01; genus JALHUB01. Next base: position 343 of record JBGQNJ010000042.1, on the reverse strand, counting down.
GAGGTTATCTTCTCTCCGGCCGGATCATTGAGAGTGCGCATGGCGTCGCGGATCTTGGTTGGGTCAGTCGACTGAGCCTTCTCCGCGCCGAGAGCGACCATGATCACCGCGTCGTACGACTCCGCTATGTAGGGCAGCGGCTTCAGCGTGCCGAACTCTACCTCGTACTCGGCCTTCCAGTCGGCAGGGGTCTCTGCCGCTGCCGAGACTGTCCCTTCCATCCCCTCGAGCTTCGCCGCGCCCACGGCCGTGATGATGTCCTCGGACTTCGTGCCATCGCAGAAGAGGACGTTCTTGATCAGGTTGTTCTCGAAGCCCTCTTTGAGGTAGACGGTGGCGCTCT
>JBGQNJ010000041.1:0-7660 GCA_041501065.1 Dehalococcoidia bacterium | reverse complement strand
GGAGCAGTCAGGGAATGAATGGAACTCCAGGCATACCCCACGACGTCAAGGACCTGAGTCTCGCCGACGAAGGCGTGCGACGAATCGAGTGGGCGGCGCGCGAGATGCCGGTAATCGGCCTCATCCGCAAGCGTTTCGCCAAGGACAAGCCGTTGCAGAACCTCCGGCTCTCCGCCTGTCTCCACGTGACCACGGAGACGGCGAACCTGATGCTGGCGCTCAAGGACGGCGGTGCCCAACTCGCGCTCTGCGCCAGCAACCCGCTGAGCACGCAGGACGACGTGGCGGCGGCGCTCGTCGCTGAGTATGGCATCCCGACCTTCGCGAAGAAGGGCGAGGACGACCAGACCTACTACCGTCACATCCACCAGGCGCTGGAGCACGCGCCCCAGATGTCGATGGACGACGGCGCCGACCTGGTCGCGACGATCCACCGTGAGCGGCGCGACCTCATCCCCAACGTCATCGGCGGGACGGAGGAGACGACGACCGGCGTCATCAGACTCCAGAGCATGGCCCGCGACGGCGCCCTCGCCTATCCGATCATCGCCGTCAACGAGGCTGACACGAAGCACCTCTTCGACAATCGCTACGGCACCGGACAGAGCACCATCGACGGCATAACCCGCGCCACGAACATCCTCTGGGCGGGCAAGAACGTGGTTGTCTGCGGCTACGGCTGGTGCGGACGCGGCGTCGCGATGCGAGCGCGAGGTATGGGCGCGCAGGTCATTGTCACGGAGGTGAAGCCGGTGCGCGCCCTGGAAGCGATGATGGACGGCCTTCGCGTGATGACCCTCGCCGAGGCCGCGCCCATCGGCGACATCTTCGTCACGCTCACCGGCGACATCAACGTCATCGACCGGCATCACATGGAGGCTATGAAGGACGGCGCGATCATCGCCAACTCCGGCCACTTCGACGTCGAGATCAACATCAAGGCGCTGGAGCAGCTTGCCGAGGGACGCCGCCAGATTCGCCCCTTCGTCGAGGAGTTCCGCCTGGCCGACGGGCGGCGACTGTTCTTGCTCGGCGAAGGGCGCCTCATCAACCTCGCGGCGGCGGAAGGCCACCCTGCGAGCGTCATGGACATGAGCTTCGCCAATCAGGCGATGTGCGCTGAGTATCTGGCGCTTCAAGAGAAGAGGCTGCCGCTCGGCGTGCACATGGTGCCCGAGGAGATCGACCGCGAGATCGCGCGGCTGAAGCTGGCGTCGATGGGGATAACTATCGATACACTGACGCCGGAACAGGAAGCATACCTGGCAAGCTGGGAATCAGGGACGTGACTCCGCGCGGACCCGTTCGAGAGGAGGGATAGATGTCTACGAGCTTTGTGAAGTCGCCGTCGCTGATGCTGACGTCGGAGTCGGTCACGGAGGGCCACCCGGACAAGCTGTGCGACCAGATATCGGACGCGGTGCTGGACGCGATCCTGCGCGAGGACCCCCACGCCCGTGTCGCCTGTGAGTCGGCGGCGACGACGGGATTCGTCATCGTCGTGGGGGAGATCACGACGAGCACGTACGTTGACATTCCCGCGATCGTGCGGGACACCGTGAAGCTCGTTGGCTACACGCACGCGAAGTACGGCTTCGACTACGAGACGTGCGGCGTGCTGGTGTCGATCAAGGAGCAGTCGAAGGACATCGCGCAGGGCGTCGACCGCTCGCTGGAGCTGCGGGAGGGCATGAGCCGCGAGGCTGAGCTGGAGCGCGGCGCCGGCGACCAGGGGATGATGGTCGGCTTCGCCTGCGTGGAGACGCCGGAGCTGATGCCGCTGCCCATCGCGCTGGCGCATCGCCTGTGCCGCCGCCTGGCCGAGGTGCGCAAGGACGGCACGCTCCACTACCTGCGGCCGGACGGGAAGTCGCAGGTGACGGTGGAGTACGCGTACGGCGTGCCCAAGCGCATCGAGGCGGTCGTAATCGCGGCACAGCATGATGCGGTGGTGAAGCAGGAGCGCCTGCACGGCGACATCATGGAGGAGGTCATTCGCAAGGTGCTGCCGGCGGAGCTTCTCGACGGCAACACGAAGTACTTCATCAACGCGACGGGACGGTTCGAGATTGGCGGGCCGATGGGAGACGCGGGCCTGACCGGTCGCAAGATCATCGTCGATACGTACGGCGGGATTGCGCGGCACGGCGGCGGCTGCTTCTCGGGGAAGGACCCGACGAAGGTGGACCGCTCCGGCGCCTATGCGGCGCGCTACGTCGCGAAGAACCTGGTCGCGGCAGGGCTGGCGGACAGGCTAGAGCTGCACGTGTCGTACGCCATTGGGGTGTCGCACCCGACATCGCTGTCGGTGGAGGCGTTCGGGACGAACCGGGTGCCGGAGAGCGAGATGATGGAGCTGGTGCGGGAGCACTTCGACCTGCGGCCGGAGGCGATCATCCGCGGCCTGGGGCTGCGGCGTCCGATCTACCTGCCGACGGCGTGCTACGGGCACTTCGGTCGGGAGGACATCGACGCGCCGTGGGAGAAGACGGACAAGGCGGAGGAGCTGCGCAAGGAGGCGGGCCTGACGGCGGCGGAGGTGGAGGCGGAGCGGGCGGCCCAGCGGGTGCACGCGCGCTGAGGTTTGATCGTTTTTGAAAAACCGCTGCTTTGTGAACCTACTTGGGGCGTTTCTGTTTGATTGAGCGTCGCTGGAGGCGGCGGGCCATTTCGTTGGAGGCGTCCTGGAGGGTGCGGTCACCGCGAAGGCCCTGTCGGTGGACCCTGAGCAGGATGCCTCGCACGGAGCTGTTAAGGAGGGCCTCGGTGAGGGCGAGTAGCTGCTTGGAGCGTCGCCCCGTCTTGAGGGCGTTAAGGTTGCCCTTAGGGGCTCCCGCTCCGGGTCGTTTGCCTCCTCGTGGCATCGTGGGTTGATCGTAGCCGGAAGGCGGGGTATTTCCAAGGGGAAAGTGGCACACGGAATATTGTTTCGCATAAGGAGCTTGCGACGTGGCGGTTGACACGGCGGCGATCACGGCGCTGGTATCGAAGTATGAGGCGCTAACCGAGCGCGAGCGGCGTTCCTACAAAGAGGCCGAGACGCGCACGAACTTCATCGACCTGCTGTTTCTAGCACTAGGCTGGGATGTGTACGACCGCAACGAAGTGGAGCGCGAACCGATGATTCGAAGCGGCTTCGCGGATTATGCGTTCAAGGTTGGCGGCGCCGTGAGGTTCTACATGGAGGCCAAGCCTCTAGAAGATAACCTGTACAAAGAGGACTACGCGAGGAAGGCAATCACGTACGCCTACAACAAGGGCGTGTCGTGGGCTGTACTTTGCAGCTTTGCGGGCTTGCAGGTCTTCAATGCGGAGTGGCAGACAACCGATCTGAACAAGGCTCGCGTGTTGAACTTGACTTGGCGAGACTTCGGGGAGGCGGGATCACCGCTGCTGCTGCTTTCGAAGGATGCCCTTTTGGAGGGTGAGCTGGAGACGCATGCGCAGAAGTGGGGCGGCATGAAGCCGCGCTTGCCAGTGGAAAAGAGTCTGTTTGAGCAAATGAGGCGGTGGAGAAGCAATCTATTCAGCCAGGTAAAGGCCTATCGCGGGGACCTCAACTTGCAGCAGGTGGACGAGGCGGTCCTTCGATTATTGAACAGGCTTATCTTCATCCGCAGTTGCGAGGACCGGCACATCGAGGAAGTCAGACTACGAACCGCTGCCAATCAGTGGAAAGAGAACGGCTATCAGCCGCAGCTTGTTGAAATCTTGCGAACCATTTTCAGGGAATTCGACGTCAATTATGACAGCGATCTCTTCAACTTGGCGCTGGCCGATCAGGTGTTCGTAGAGAACATCGCTCTTCGGGACATCATAGATGGGTTGTACGCACCTCCGCTCAGCCTGGCCGCTTACGACTTTTCAATCATGGATTCGGACGTTTTGGGACAAGTGTACGAGCAGTATTTGGGGTATGTCGCCACGGAAGTTAAGACCCAAGGTGCGAAGCAGCGCAACCTAAGCGAATTGGGGTTCGAGATAGCGCCACAGGAGTTCCAGGCAAAGCGGCTGAAGCGGAAGGCGCACGGAATCTATTACACACCGAAGTGGGTCGTCGATTACATCGTGAAGCAGACGGTGGGACGTTATCTGGAGGAGCATAGCCACGACGAGATCTTGAACATGACGATTCTTGACCCGTCCTGCGGCTCCGGGTCTTTCCTCATTGGCGCGTTTGAGGGTCTGATTGCCTATCACGCGGGAGTCGAAGGAAAGAGCCCACGGGATCTTGGAAAGGCAAGAAGATGGCAGATTCTGACAGGCAACGTCTTCGGCGTGGACTTGGACCAGCAGGCGGTGGACATAGCGCGGCTCAACTTACTTCTGCGAGCCGTGGCGCGGAGGGAACTTTTACCAGGTCTGCAAGACAGCGTGGTGCGAGGCAACTCCCTGATATGGGGAAGCAGGGAAGAACTGCGCAGGTATTTTGGCAGGCGCTGGCGGGAGAAGCAGGCCTTCGATTGGGAAGAGCAATTCGCACGAGTAATGGAGCGGGGCGGATTTGATGTCATTGTGGGTAACCCGCCCTATGTGCGCATCCAGACGCTTGATAGAGAAGAGGTGGACTTCTATAACGACAAGTACGAGGCGGCCACGGGAAGCTACGATCTTTACTGCCTGTTTGTTGAAAGGGGACTGCAATTACTAAAGCCCGGCGGACGGCTGGGCTTTATCGTTCCCAACAAATTCTTTGGCGCTGACTACGGAAAAGGGCTGCGGAGACTTCTGTGTGAAAACAAGGCGGTGGAACAGGTTGTGGATTTCGGGGATGCACAGGTATTTGATGCCGGTACCAACTACACTTGCCTGCTTTTCTTGGTCAAGGACACCGGGCAACGGTTTTCTTATGTTTGGGCGCGTGACGCGGTGGCGGAGAGTCCGGCAGCGCCCGACTTGAGTACTCCCGAACGTTCGTCGCTCAGCCTTGATCGGGATGAGTTCGGTCGCGCTCCGTGGGTGTTCCCACGAGGGTCGCAGTCAAGCGTCGTATCCCGGCTAGCAGAGAAAGCCAATCTCAGCGGAGTAGCCGAGCGCGTATTCCAAGGCGTGATCACTGGCGCTGATAAGATTTTCGTTCTGCGCGACGCAAGCTTGGCCCAGGCCGACGAGTGTGTCTTTGTGAAATCCGATGCAACGCGGCAGATGCAGCAGATCGAAAAGGCCATACTCAAGCCAATGGTAAAGGGGTCACGGCATATCCACCGGTATTCAATGGACAAGTCAAATCTCTTGCTTCTGTTCCCTTATGCTCATGAGGGAGGCTCGGTTCGGCTGTTGACGCAAAACGAGATGGAAACGCAGTTCCCAAAGGCCTGGGAGTATCTGAACGAGAGGTCGATCCGCCAGCAGCTTGTGAGCCGTGAGAACGGAAGGATGGTTGGTTCGGGCTGGTATGCGTATAGCCGGATACAGAACATGCTGGAATTCGAGAAACCCAAAATACTGGTGCCATACATGGTGAATCGCGTGTGTGCGCATTATGACGAGACCGCGGGGACATATCTGGTTAATGTGACCACAGGCGGCTACGGGGTATCCTTGCGACGGGCGAATCTGTGGCCGCTTGTCCTGGCAATCTTGAACAGCCGACTGGCGCACTTCTGGCTTAAGTTGACGGCAACACGCCATGCCGGTGACTACTACGGTTGTACTAGCACGGCGTTGAACGGTCTGCCTTTTCCGAACAATGTCTCTGAGGGGTTCAACCGCTCGGGGACTGGCGTGCGATTGAAACGTCTTGTGGACCGGATGGTTGAATTGCGCAAGCGGCTCGGAGAGAAGGAAGACGTGCGCGACGAGGAGCGAGCGCAAATCGAACGGGAAACAGAGCGAACCGACCGTGAAATCGATGACCTGGTTTATGATTTGTACGAGCTGACGGGGGAAGAGCGAGCAATCGTCGAGGAGGAGTTCGCGCTGTAGGGAGACCAGGGATGTTTGCGTTGTGCTCGCGGGCGGTAAGGGCGAGCGCGTTTTGTATTTCTACACCGCGCCCTGAAGGACGCGGCATGACGAGAAGTAAGGGCAGCGTCGGGAGGGGAATCGGGAGGGTTCATTGTTTGCGCTGGTACTAGCTGGAGGCAAGGGCGAGCGACTGCGGCCGCTGACGGCGGACCGGCCAAAGCCGATGGTGCCGGTCAACGACAAGCCGATCCTGCAGCATCACCTGGAGTGGCTGGCAGGCAACGGCGTGTCGGACGTGGTGCTGCTTTGCGGCTATATGCACGAGGCCATCGAGGCCTACTTCGGCGACGGCGAGCGGCTCGGCCTGCGCATCCGCTACTCGGTCGAGGACTCGCCGCTGGGCCGCGGCGGCGCCTTCAAGCGCGGCTTCCAGCAGGTGCCAGCGGGCGAGACGACGGTCATCGGTACCAACGGCGATAACATCGTCGAGCAGCCGCTGGCGCCGCTCCTGCGCCGTCACAGGCGGTCCCAGACGGGCAGGCAGCACGCGGTAGCGACGGTGATGCTGGCGCCGCTGCGCAGCCCGTACGGCGTCGTCAGGCTGTCGCGGGGGAGTCGCGTGCTGGGGTTCGAGGAGAAGCCGCTGCTGCCGTACTGGGTGAACGCGGGGGTGTATGCGCTGGAGCGCGAGTTCTTCGCGATGCTGCCGGACGTTGGCGACCACGAGACGACGGTGTTCCCGGAGCTGGCGTCGAAGGGGAGGCTGTTCGGGTTCCGCAGCGATGCCTACTGGAAGCCTATCGACACGGTGAAGGACGTGACGGAGGCGGCGGCGCACCTGGCGGGGAAAGGGTAGGGGGAATATCAAGAATTGTAGCCGAGGCTTTCCAGCCTCGGCGTCCGACATAGCCAGGCTAGAAAGCCTGGCCTACGGAAACGGCGATGGGGAAAAACGGTCGGGCGAGACGCCCGACCTACGCGCGCGGTGCGGCAAAACACTATGTGGGACTGTAATCAGGGAGTGAGTAGCAGTATGGGAAGCGAAATCAAGTTCGGCACGGACGGCTGGCGGGCGATTATCGGCGACGACTTCACGTTCGCCAACGTGCGGGTGTGCGGCCAGAGCGTCGCGCAGTACCTCCACGAGAGCGGCATGGCGCCGCGCGGGCTGATCGTCGGCTACGACACGCGGTTCGCCTCGGAGGACTTCGCGGCGGCGGTCGCGGAGGTGGTCGCGGCGAACGGTATCAAGACGTATCTCTGCGACAGGCCTACGCCGACACCGACCGTTAGCTGGGCGGTTCTCGACAAGAAGGCCGGCGGCGCGGTGATGATAACGGCCAGCCACAACCCGTGGCGCTACAACGGCTTCAAGTACAAGCCGGAGTACGCGGGCAGCGCCTCGCCGGAGGTGGTGGCGCGACTGGAGGCGCCGCTGGAGGAGATAGCGGCGTCGGGCGCGGTGAAGCGGATGCCGCTGGCGGAGGCGCAGCGACAGGGGCTGGTCGAGGTCTTCGACCCGGAGCCGGCGTATTTCGCCCAGATCAGGAAGCTCCTCGACCTGGAGCCGCTGCACGCCGCCGATTTCACCGTGTGCGTCGACTCGATGTACGGCAGCGGGCAGGGGTATCTGCCGGGGCTGCTGAGCGGCGGCCCCAGACGGGCAGGCAGCCTGCGCGTCGTCGAGCTGCACGGGGAGCGCAACCCGCTGTTCCCGGGCATCGGCGCGCCGGAGCCTATCGGGCGCAACCTG
>JBGQNJ010000040.1:0-7672 GCA_041501065.1 Dehalococcoidia bacterium | reverse complement strand
TGGCCGACGTCGTCGACAGCCTGCTGGTCATCAAGCAACTGGTCTACGAGGAGAAGGCGGTCGACTTCAAGACGCTGCTGCAGGCGCTCCGCGACGACTTCGCCGGTCACGAGGCGCTGCACGCGCGCATCATGAAGCGCGTCCCCAAGTTCGGCTCCGACGCGCCGGGTACGCGGGAGATGGCCGAGGACATTATCAACTTCATCTACGATGAATACCAGTCGAAGGAGAACTACCGCGGCGGACGCTACACCAGCGGCTACTGGAGCATGTCGAACCACGTGGTCTTCGGTTCGCTATCCGGCGCCCTGCCCAGCGGCCGCAAGCGGGGAAAGGCGTTCACGCCCGGCATCACGCCGACAGCGTCGGCATCGCCAAACCTCCTGGACAACATCCGCACCGTCGCCGCCCTCGACCCGTTGAAGATGCCGAACAACATCGCCTTCAACGTCAAGCTGACGCCGGCGCCCGGCGAGCCGCACGCGGAGTTCGTTGAGCACGCGACGACGTATGCGAAGACGTACTTCGAGCTGGGCGGCATGCAGATGCAGTTCAACATGGTGACGACGGAGACCCTTCGCGACGCCATGGAGCACCCGGAGAACTACCGCAACCTGATGGTGCGCATCTCCGGCTACAACGCCTACTTCGTCGAGCTCAACCGCGAGATGCAGATCGAGCTCATCGAGCGGGCGGAGTACCGCTAGCACCATGTCGGGCGGCACCGAGGCTTCGCCGGAGCGAAGACGACCCCTGATCGTCGACGTACGGCCGAACTCGCTCGACGACGGCCCCGGCATCCGCACGACCGTCTTCTTCAAGGGCTGCCCGCTGGCCTGTGTCTGGTGCCACAATCCGGAAGCCATCCGCTCCGGCCCGGAGATAGCCTTCCTGGAAAAGGACTGCATCGCCTGCGGCGAGTGCATGCCTGTGTGCGTGCCGAAAGCGCTTGGCCAGGGACCGGCCGTCGCCTTCGACCGCGCGCTCTGCAACTCGTGCGGCGCCTGCGCCGAAGTCTGCCCGACCGGCTCTCTCAAGAAGGTCGGGCGCTACTGGGAGATCGACGAGCTGCTGCCGCACCTCCTGCGTGACCTGCCGTTCTACCGCAACTCAGGCGGCGGCGTGACGCTCTCCGGCGGCGAAGCGACGATGTTCCCGCGGTACGTCGAAGAGCTGTTGCGGCGGCTAAAAGAGGCGGGCATCCACACCCTCGTCGAGACGTGCGGCCTGTTCCGGCTGGAGACGTTCCGCGACCGCCTGCTGCCGCATCTCGACCAGATTTACTATGATGTCAAGTTCATCGACGAGGCGCTCCACGAGCGCTACACGGGGCGGCCGAATCGCGTCATCCTGGAGAACCTGGAAGCGCTGGCAAGGCTCGCGCCCGGTCGCGTCCTGCCGCGGGTGCCGCTGATACCGGGCCTCACCACTGATCTCGACAACCTGCGGGCCATCGGCGGCTACCTGCGACGCCTGGGGTTCGCGGAAGCGCGCCTCCTCCCCTACAATCCTCTTTGGGCGGAGAAGGCGGTGAGCGTCGGCCGGGACAGCGGCTACCGGCACGAGGCATGGCTGTCGCGCGAGGATCGGGCTGCCTGCGAGAGTGCCTTTTTCGAAGCGCTCTGTGGCTAAGAGGAGCGCAAATCCGACCGCCGGGGGGACTGGTTGCTGCTCTTCGTCGAGGCATTTGCGCTGGGGATAATCGTCGCGGCTCCGTTGGGGCCCGTGAGCGCGACGGTCATCCGTGCCGGCCTGCTCTACGGCTTCGTTGCAGCCATGGCTATGGGAGTCGGAGTGGCCGTCGTCGACGGCGTGTACTTCGTGGCGGCGGCGGCGGGCGCGAGCGAGGCGTTTCGCACTGCGTGGCTGGGCATTCCCCTCTGGCTTGGCGGGACTGCCTTCCTGACCTACCTCGGCCTGTCGGGCCTACTGCGACGAAACGACGTGTCGAACGAGGACGGATCGACGTCCTATTCGTTGGCCGGCTCCTTCGCTCGCGGCGTCGTCATCACCATGGCGAATCCTCTTACCGTCGCCTCGTGGCTTGCCGTCGCAGGCAGCCTGGCAGTCTCGGTGGACGAGGTCTGGCTACTCCTCGCATCGAGCATATTCATCACCGCAGGCAGCCTGGCCTGGATGACGTTTCTTTCGCTTGGGGTGGCATGGGGCCGGCGGCGGGTGGGAAGCGACGTATTGCGCTGGAGCGCCGTCGCCGCCAGCGTCCTCATTCTGGCATTTGCCGTGCGATTCCTGGTACAGGGACTCGGCGAATACGTTCTCTAGCAGGCGCTCAGGCGGGGCGTGATTGACGGGATCCCTGGGGGACGCCGCCGCGTGGCCACGACTCCATTCGCAGGCAGGGGCCGATGCGCGTGGAGACGCCGTCGGAGCTGGTGAGCAGCTCGCCCTTGCGATTGTAGAGTCGATAGCAAATGTTCTCGCCGATCTCCCCCGGCAGGTCGAGGAGGAGCTCGCCCTCTTCGGAGTGGACTCTGATGCCGCTGGGGAAGCTGGAGGCGTCGCCAGATTCGGCGACGGTATGGCCGCCGGAATCGTACAGGTGGAACTTGACCTGCAGGTGACCCTCTGCGTCTGCCGCGATGTTCAGGATCACCTCGCCGGTCGGTCCGTCAAGGAACGAGATCGATGTACCCGGGCGTCGGTGTACTAGCCTCGTATGTGCCTCCTGCGCCTCGCGCGGGAAATGTCGGATCGATCGGCGGCCCTCAGCGCCTGCGACGGGATCCGTGCATACGGCGGCCAGTGTGCCGCCGGCCGCCGGACGCGGGGTGATCGACCACCACGTCCATGGCCCGGCCTTTGAGCTCGGTGCCCTTCAATGCGTCCATGGCAATGGCGGCAGCGTCATCGTCGAGCTCGACGATCGCGAAGCCGCGTGCACGGCCCGCACGATCCCGCGCGACCCGCAGCGACCCGATCTCCCCGAAGGGAGAGAACAGGGCCTGCAAGTCGCTGGCGGTAGCGTCCGGGGATAGATTGCCAACGTAAAGAGTGGTCAATTGCCTTCCCCGCAGCCGAATCAGCCGCAGGCCGTGCTCTGATGCTGCGCCCGTAGACTCACGAGCGCAATGCCGGATCGATAGGTTGGGCTCTAGTAGCGACCGCCACTCGGCGAACGCTGCGCGAAGCAATCGCGGCAGTAGACGGGCCGGTCTCCGCGCGGCTCGAACGGGACCTGAGCGGTCTTCCCGCACTGAGCACACACGGCGGAGTACATCTGGCGAGCAGATGCCCCCCCGTAGCCTCCGCGGCTATCGCCCCGCTCCGACTTGCGGGCGGCTCGGCAGGAGGTGCAACGCTTGGGCTCATTGGTAAAGCCGCGACTGGCGTGGTACTCCTGGTCCTCAGCCGAGAACGTGAACTCGGCGCCGCAATCGACGCAGGTTAGGGTTTTGTCTGTATAAGACACTCGACGACCTCCTTCAGGTCTGCTATTCCTCTGGTCGCCGAGTGCAAGACAAATCGATGGGGCTTGCGTTGCAGTTCGAAGACAGGGGACAATTCCTTACGTCGCAAGTGTAGCACACTTTGGTGCCGTTGTCACCTGGAGATTGGGCAGCAGGCGGCGCCTGAACCCGCGGGCTACCGCGACGAGGGCAGATCGCGAAGCCCGGTAACGTCAGTCAAGGACACCACTACTCCGAGGGTGCGGCCATCGGCGGCGATGATCGGCGAGGCCGCGGTCCATATCCAGACGGTGCCCCCATCGGGACGGTGAATCTTCAAACGGGCGTCCCGCACCACCTCTCCCCGCAGCGCGCGCTGAGCGGGCATCTCTTCCAGCCTCAACAACTTGCCATCCGGTGATTCGATCTGCGCTAGCGCCAACCGCTCGACAGGCGTGAACTGACGGTAATCCTCCAGGGTATAGCCGACGATGCGACTCGCTGCGTCGTTCATCCGCACGATGTCTCCTTCGGAGTTCAGGATTACTACCCCGCTTGTCATCGACGCCAGCGCGGCCTCGAGCTGGGAGGCGGTCTGCGCCAGTTCCTCCATGTGGGCGTCTCGCTGGACTCTCAGGTCGTGAAGGCTCGTGATGTCAGTGAACGTGTTGACGGCGCCCGCCGCCCGCCCTTCGGGATCGAAAACGGGCGAAGAGCTGAACAGCAACCATACAGTGCGGCCGTCAGGCGGATGAACGATTACCGGCACGCCACGGACCGTGTCGCCGGCAAGTGCGCGGGCGGACGGAAAGTACTGCATTTCGAACGGCGCGCCATCCGCCTTCTCGACGTGCATGTTGACCATCTGCTGCTCGAACGACTTGCCCCGCAGGTCATGGATGGAGTAGCCAAGTATCCTGGTTGCCGCCGCATTCATCCGGCGGACGTCGCCCTGTGGCCCCTGTACGACTAGGCCGTGCGGCACGAAAGAGACCACCGCGTCTAGCTGGGCGGCCCGCAGTTGCGATTCGGCGAGTAGGCGCTCTCTCTCCATCCGCAGCTCGTACCAGTGAGTCACGTCCTCAGCGGTCGCAACGGCTCCTATCACGTCGCCCGCTTCGTTTCGCAGAGGGGCGGCCGTCATCCGAAGTCGCACGGTCCGTGACGGAGACGGGTGAATCGTATAGTTCTCCTGCTGAACGGTCTCGCCTAGAAGCGCGCGCGACACGGGGTTCATCTCCGGCGGAAGCGTCTCTCCCGGTTCGGTCTCGAATCGCAAGAGCGCTAGGCGCTCCGCCATCGGCCGTTCGCGTTGCTCCTTGGAATAGCCGAGGATCTCGGCGGCGATCCGATTCATCTTGACGATCCGGCCGTCAACGTCATAGATGATGATGCCGTCGAGCATGGACTCGAAGATCGTCTCCATCTCAATGGCCTGGCGCTCGGACGGCCCTGCGGGTTCCGGGCCGCGTGCAGTCGGACCGTCTCCACGGGCGGCAGGCCGTGCAGACCTGGTTTGTGGCGTTCGCTTGCTGCTCACTGCGTTGACTCCATATCGCAAGCATGAACAGCTCATTCTCGCTCGAATGCATGTTCACGCAATCTTCTTCCACGATTATAATACCACCGCGCGCGGCGCCTGTAAAGGCAATGCAACCCCGCAGGCGACCCTATGATCACGGGCAAGCGTGCACTATACTTGGGTCAACAACCGGGGAACCCTGCGTTCCAGGCCCTCCGCCAGCGTGCACGAGGAGACTGAGCATGGCAACGACCGTCAAGACCAGCAAAGGTGAGCTTCAAGGCGCTGCCGAAGGCGGCCTTTTTGTCTTCCGGGGGATTCCGTTTGCAAGCCCGCCCATAGGCGAGTTGCGCTTTCGCGCCCCGCAGGAGGCGACCCCGTGGCAGGGCGTGCGCGACGCGACCCACTTCGGCCCGAGGGCGATGCAGGTCCCCAACGAAGCGCTTGAAGCGATTCTCGGCCGGCCCGAAGACCAGCCGCCGCTCGACGAGGACTGCCTGTACCTCAACGTCTGGACGCCGGGCCTCGACGACCGGCGCCGCCCGGTCATGGTCTGGATACACGGCGGTGGCTTCACCATCGGCGCCGGCTCCGACCCGATATACGACGGCAGCGCCCTCGCTTCCCGCGACGCAGTGGTCGTAACGATAAACTACCGGCTGGGCCCGTTCGGCTTCCTCTTCGTTCCCGGCTTTGCTGAAGCCGAGGGAGAGACCTGCGCCAACTTCGGAATACTCGACCAGATCGCTGCCCTGAGATGGGTGCAATCGGAGATCGCGGCCTTCGGCGGCGACCCCGGCAACGTCACCATCTTCGGCGAGTCCGCTGGCGCCATGAGCATCGGCACGATCCTCGGCTCGCCGCTGGCCACCGGGCTGTTCCGCAAGGCCATCCTCCAGAGCGGCGCCGCTCACCAGGTACTGACGCAGGATGTCGCCGCGGCCAACACTGCCGCCTTCGTCGAAGCCCTGGGGATGTCGGCACCGGACGCTGCAGCCCTTCGCGCGAGGCCCGTCGAGGACATACTGGCGGCGCAGGTCAGGCTGGAGGCGGAGAGCGGCTGGGCGGCTCGACGCGGCCTGGGCCTGGGGCTGCGCTATCAGCCGGTCATCGATGGGTATGTCGTCTCGCAGCCGGCGATAGACGAAATCCGCAGCGGCTCGGCCAGGGACATTCCCGTACTGATTGGGACGACGCTCGATGAGTACAAGCTCTTCGCGGTGATGGTGCCGCACCTGCGGGAGATATCCGAAGATGAAGCCGCGAAGAGGGTCTCCCATCTCCTGCCCGGTCGCGACATCGGGCGAGCGCGCTCGATGCTCCAGGCCTACCGGCAGGCGCGCGCCTCCCGCGGCGAGGCTATCGACCCCTATGAGCTCGTCTGCGCCGCGGTCACCGATTGGCTATTCCGCGTGCCGGCGGACCGTCTGGCGGAGGCACAGTCGGCGCAGCGCCAGCGCGTATTCGCCTACCGCCTCGACTGGCGCTCCCCGGTCGGCGAAGGGATTCTCGGTGCCTGCCATGCCATCGACCTGCCGTTTGTCTTCGGCACGCATCACCTGACGCACCGCTGGGTCGGCAGAGGGCCGGAAGTCGACGCCCTGGCCGCCAAAATAGGCGACGCCTGGGTCGCCTTCGCCAGGAACGGCGACCCCAGCACGGACGCCCTGCCCTGGCCAGCCTTCGACACCGCGCACCGCAAGACCGTGGTCCTGGACGGCGAGTGTCGGGTTGAAGAGCGGCCGCACGAAGAGGAGCGCCGCTGCTGGGACGGCATCATCCACTGACACGCGCATTGGCTGGAGGTGACGGATGCTCAAGACCTCGTTTACGGACCTGACCGGCTGTGCGATTCCTTTCCAGCAGGCGCCGATGGGCGGCGTCACGACGCCCCAGCTCGCGGTCGCTGTGGCTGAGGCAGGCGGCGTAGGAATGCTCGCGGGTGTAGCTATTCCCGCGCCGGCGCTGGAGCAGATGCTGGACTGGATGCGCACCCAGACGAAGGGCGTCTTCGGCGTCAACTTCCTCATGCACTTCCTCGACCGTGAGGCGCTGGCCGTCGCGGCGAGGAAAGCCAACATCGTCGACTTCTTCTACGATGACCCCGACCCGTCCCTCATCGAGATCGTGCACCAGGGCGGCGCGCTGGCGGCATGGCAGGTCGGCTCGACAGCCGAAGCGCGGGCGGCCGTAGAGGCCGGGTGCGATTTCGTCGTGGCGCAGGGGACGGAAGCCGGCGGGCATGTTCGCGGACAGGTGGCGCTGCTGCCGCTCCTGGAAGACCTGCTGCCAGCCGTAAACGTCCCCGTCGTCGCCACGGGCGGCATCGGTACTGGCCGGTCGATGGCGGCCGCACTGGCGGCGGGCGCCGCGGCGGTACGCGTGGGCACGCGGTTCCTGGCTGCCGACGAGACGGATGCGAACCCCATCTACGTCGATGCCGTCGTCAGGGCAGGCCCAGACGACACGGTGTTGACTGACCGGTTCTCGATAATGTGGCCGGATGCGCCGCATCGCGTGCTGCGCTCCTGCGTCGAGGCCGCGGAGTCGTTCCAGGGCGACATCGTCGGCGAGATGGCGATGGGCGAGCAGCGGGTGCCGCTGCCGCGATTCGCCGTGCCGGCGCCGACGCGCACCATGACCGGCGCCATCGAGGCGATGGCGCTTTACGCCGGGCAGGGCGTGGGCGCGGTCAGGCGGCGCCAGCCGGCAGCCGAGATCGTGCGCGAGATGACCGAAGAGG
>JBGQNJ010000039.1:0-7731 GCA_041501065.1 Dehalococcoidia bacterium | reverse complement strand
TCACCGCCGGGGCCGCGCACGGTGACGTGGCAGCCGTCGATCTCGACTTTGACCTTCTCCGGCACCGCTATGGGCATTTTGCCTACCCGAGACATACGTTAGCTCATTCCCTCTCGCTACCAGACGTAGCAGATGACTTCGCCGCCGATGTGGCGGTGCCATGCCTGCTGGCCGGTCATGACTCCCTGCGGCGTCGACAGTATGGCGATCCCCAGGCCGCCGTAGACGCGCGGTATTTCGCTGTTCTGCACGTAGACGCGCAGACCGGGCTTGCTGATGCGCTGGAGGCCGCTGAGGACGGGCTCCTTCTTGCCGCCATAGGCGAGGCGGACGCGAAGGAAGCGCCTTTGTCCGTCGGCCACCTCTTCGAAGCCCTTGATGAAGCCTTCGTCCTTAAGGACGCGGGCGATAGACACCTTCATCTTGGAGCTAGGCAGCTTGAGCTCGTCGTGCCTGGCCATGATAGCGTTCCGAATGCGCGTCAGCATATCGGCGATGGGATCGGTCATGTTCATGCCTTCGCCCCCTCCGGAAAGTACTTCCGCTGCCCTTTGCACGTCATCACCCTCTCTCCGTCACCAGCTCGATTTCTTGACGCCGGGCAGATGGCCCTCCAGGGCCAATCGGCGGAAACAGATACGGCACATGCCGAACATACGCATGTAGGCCCGGGGCCTGCCGCAGATAAGGCAGCGGTTCTTCTGCCGCGACGGGTACTTGGGCGGCCTTCGGGAAGCGACTATCTTTGATGTCTTGGCCACTGACTGCTCCTCTGATTAGCCTCTCAGTTGTGACTGAAGGGCATGCCCAGCAGTTGGAGGAGGCGCTTCCCCTCCTCGTCGCTGCGGGCTGTTGTGACGATTACTATCTGCATGCCGCGGATGCGGTCGATCTTGTCGTACTCGATCTCCGGGAAGATCAGTTGTTCGGGCAGGCCGAGGCTATAGTTGCCGCGGCCGTCGAAGGCCTTGTTGGATACGCCGTGGAAGTCGCGGATGCGCGGCAGGGTGGCGTTGACGAGACGGTCGTAGAACTCCCACATGCGGTCGCCGCGGACCGTGACGCTGAGGCCGATGGGGTTCCCCTCGCGCACCTTGAAGTTGGCGATGGAGCGCTTGGCCCGGTTGGCGACGGGCTTCTGGCCGCTGATGGTCGCGATGTCGGCGGCGGCGGTCTCTAGGGCGCGCGGGTTCTGCAGCGCCTCGCCGAGGCCGATGTTGACGACGATCTTCTCCAACCGGGGCACCTCCATGACGCTGCCGTAGCTGAACTCCTTGGTTAGGGCCGGCAGCACTTCCTGGCGGTAGAACTCCTTCAATCGCGGTGGCAAATAACGGTCCCCTCCCCTGCGGGAGGACTAAAGTCCTCCCCTACATTCCGGCAAAGCCCGTCGAGTCGCGGTGGCAAGAAATTACCCCCCCACAACCTAGTCGATGAACTCGCCGCACTTGCGGCAGACGCGGGCCTTGTGGCCGTCGGGACGGCGGCTGAAGCCCACGCGCGTCGGCTTGCGGCAGCTTTTGCAGATAAGAATGACCTGGGACACGTGGAGCGGCGCCTCCTTTTCGATGATGCCGGCCTGGGTCCCCTGGGCTTTTGGCTTCTGATGGCGCTTGACCATGTTGACGCCCTGGACGATGAGACGGCTTTCGCGGGGGAGGACGGTGCGCACCGTGCCCTGCTTGCCGCGGTCCTTGCCGCCGATTACCAGCACTGTGTCTTCGCGTTTGATCTTGTTCACGCTAGACCACCTCCGGCGCGAGGGAGACGATCTTCATGAAGTTGCGCTCTCGCAGCTCGCGGGCGACTGGCCCGAAGATGCGGGTGCCCTTGGGGTTCTCCTTATCGCTGAGGATGACGGCGGCGTTGTCGTCGAAGCGGATGTAGGAGCCATCGCGGCGCCCGTAGCTTTTGGCCGTGCGGACGATGACGGCTTTGACGACTTCGCCCTTCTTGACGCTGCCGCCGGGCTGCGCCTGCTTGACGCTGGCGACTATGATGTCGCCGACGCGCGCGTAGCGCCGGCCGGTGCCGCCGGATACCTGGATGCACATGATCTGGCGGGCGCCGCTGTTATCGGCGACTTTGAGTCGTGAGTATATCTGGATCATTTCTCGGTCTGTTCTTTCTCTTGCTCAGCGATGGCTTCCGGTCCAGCCTCGGACTCGGCCGGCACGGCTTCCGCCTCGGCGATGGGCGCTTCGGCTACGGGCTCCGCCTCGGCTTCGGCCGGCACGGCTTCCGCCTCGGCTTCGGCCGGCACGGCTTCCGCCTCGGCGACGGGCGCTTCAGCTTCGGGCTCCGCCTCGGACTCGGCCGGCACGGCTTCCGCCTCGGCGAGGGGTGTTTCGGCTTCGGGCTCCGCCTCGGCTTCGGCCGGCGGCGGCGCCTGCTCCTCGACCGACATCTCCACCTCGTCCGCGGTAGGCGCTTCGACAGCGGGCGCTCCCGCCGTCGCGGCGGCGCTCTCGGTATGCGGCCGGTTGATGCCGAGCATGGAGGCGTCGATCTCGCGCGGGGCGATCTCCGCCACATCGCGGCGCGTCACGATTTCGGCGAGCCGCCAGCGCTTCTCGCGCGATAGGGGGCGGTTTTCGACGATGCGCACGATGTCGCCGACCTTGGCGAGATCATTGGCGTCGTGCACCTTGTAGCGCGTGGTGCGGCGGATCGTCTTGTTGTACAGCGGGTGGCGCTTGTGGCTCTCGACGGCGACGACGACGGTCTTCTGCATCTTGTCGCTGGTGACGACGCCGACACGCGATTTGCGGCGAGTATACATGTCTTAGCTCACCTCTTTTTGGGCCGCTTCCCAGGCCGCGGCCAGCTCTCGTTCCCGCTGAAAGGTCTTGATGCGGGCTATCTGGTGCCTCACCTTGGGAAGCTCTCGGTGGTTGGCGAGCTGCCGGGTGGAGAGCTTCAGGCGCAGGCTGAAGAGCTGTCGATACGCCTCTTCCAGCTTGCGGGCCAGCTCTTCGTCCGAGAGGCCGCGGAGCTCCTCTGATACCGTCTTCTTGCGCCTTCGCGCCATTCCTATACTCCCTCGTGCTCTCTGACCACGAAGCGGGTCTCGATCGGTAGCTTGTGTGCGGCCAAGCGCATCGCTTCCTGAGCGTCTTCTTGCTTGACGCCGGACAGCTCGAAGAGCATGCGGCCCGGCTTGACGACGGCGACCCAGCGGTCGAGCGCGCCCTTACCGCTTCCCATGCGGGTCTCCGCCGGCTTGGCGGTGACCGGCTTATCGGGGAAGATGCGGATCCACACCTTGCCGCCACGGCGGACGTGGTGCGTTATGGCGCGACGGGCGGCCTCAATCTGGCGGCTGTCGATCCATGAACATTCGAGGGCCTGGAGGCCGAACTCGCCGAAGGTGACCTGGTTGCCGCCGGGCGCGCGGCCCCGCATCTTGCCTCGGTGGTGCTTGCGGTGCTTGACTCGCTTGGGTTGAAGCATGGTCTACTCCGAGGGAGCCTCCTCCGCGGTCGCCATAGGCGCCCCTTCGGCGGGCGCGACGGGGGCGACAGCCTCTTCGGTCTCGCTAGCCGCCGCTTCGCTGACGACGGGCGCCTCTTGGGCGGCGGGCGGCGCTTCGACGGGCGGAGCGGCCTTGGGCTCGGGCAGGATCTCGCCTTTGTATATCCAGACCTTGACGCCGATGCGCCCGAACGTGGTGCGCGCTTCGGCGGTGCCGTAGTCGATGTTGGCGCGCAGCGTGTGCAGGGGCACGCGGCCGGACTTCTCGGTCTCGCGGCGGGACATCTCGGCACCGCCGAGCCGGCCGCCGACGATTATCTTGATGCCTTCCGCGCCGCGCTGCATGGTGCGGGTGACGGCCTGTTTCATGACCCGGCGGTGGGAGACACGCCTTTCGAGCTGCTCGGCGACGCTGCGGGCGACGAGCGTGGAGTCGAGCTCGGGCTGACGGATCTCGACGATATTGACGCGGACGCGGCGTCCGGACAGCGCTTCCAGCCGCTGGCGCAGCTCGTCGACCTTCTGGCCGCCGCGGCCGATGACGATGCCGGGGCGGGCGGTGTGGACGCTGACGAGCACCATGTTCGCGTTGCGGTCGATCTCTACGCGGGAGACGCCGGCATCGCGCATCGTCTTGGCGATGAAGTTGCGGATCGCGAGGTCTTCGTGGATGAGGTCGCGGTAATGGCGGTCGGCGTACCACTTGCTTTGCCAGCCGAAGATGACACCCAGGCGGAAGCCTATGGGATGAACCTTATGGCCCACGCTGTCCCTCCTCTTCGACGACGACGGTGATATGACTGGTGCGGTGGACGATGCGGGCAGCGCGGCCGCGGGCTCGTGCGCGAGTTCGCTTGAAGCGCGGCGCTTCGTCGGCCCAGGCGGCCTTTATGCGCAGGGCGCTGGGTTCGAGCTGGAAGTTGTTCTCGGCGTTGGCAGCCGCGGACTTGACGACTTTGGCGACGAGCCGCGCGCCGGGCGTGGGCAGGAAGCGGAGTATGTTGAGGGCGTCGTCGACGCGCTTGCCGGGCAGGTTCTCGAGGACCAGCCGTACTTTTCGCGGCGAGACGCGCACTTGCTTTGCCCTGGCGCTTACTTCCATCTCTACTTACTTTCTGCGAATGACTTTGCTTGTCTGGGCGGAGCGGCCGCCATGGCCGCGGAAGAGCCGCGTGATGGCGAACTCGCCCAGCTTGTGTCCGACCATGTTCTCGGTGATGAAGATGGGCACGTGCCGGCGGCCGTCGTGGACGCCGATGGTGAGGTTGACCATCTCCGGCATAATCGTCGAGGCGCGCGACCAGGTCCGGATGACAGTGCGCTGACCGGAGCGACGGACCATTTCCGCCCTCTTCATCAGCCTGGGCTCAACGTAGGGTCCCTTTTTCGTCGAACGTGACACTGTTAGCTCCTAGGCGTTGTGCCGGCTTCTGACGATGTACTTGTCGCCGTCGGTGCGGCGCCGTGTGCGGAAACCGCGGGCGGGCTTGCCCCAGGGCGTCTTGGGCCCGGGCATGCCGATAGGCGCTTTGCCTTCGCCGCCGCCGTGCGGGTGGTCGCGCGGGTTCATTGCGGAGCCGCGGACTGTCGGGCGGGTGCCCTTCCAGCGGGAGCGCCCCGCTTTGCCCAGCTTGACCATGCTGTTTTCGACGTTGCTGACCTGTCCGACGGTTGCTATGCAGGCGGCTGGAACGCGTCGCAGCTCGCCGGAGGGCAGGCGCACGAGGGCGAACTCGCCCTCTTTGGCCATGAGCTGTGCCGTCGAGCCGGCGCTGCGGACTATCTGGCCGCCCCTGCCGGGGTTGAGCTCGATGTTATGGATGGCGGTACCCGTCGGGATGTTGCGCAGGGGCAGGGCGTTGCCCGGGCGGATCTCGGCGTTGGGGCCCGCCTCTATCATGTCGTTGACTTTGAGGCCGACGGGCGCCAGGATGTAGCGCTTGTCGCCGTCGCGGTAGTAGATGAGGGCGATGCGGGCCGTCCGGTTCGGGTCGTACTCGATTCCGGCGACGCGGCCGGGGACGCCGGTCTTGTTGCGCTTGAAGTCGATGATGCGCAGGCGTCGCTTGGCGCCGCCGCCGCGATGGCGCACGGTGATGCGGCCCTGGTTGCTGCGTCCGGCCTTGCTCTTGAGCGGCGCGAGGAGGGATTTCTCCGGCCTCTTCTTGGTGACCTCTTCAAAGGTGAAGCCGGTCATTCCCCGCCGTCCGGGCGACGTGGGCTTGTACTGCTTAACGGCCACGGGATCGGCCTCGTGTCATGGTGGTTGCTGCTACGGTCATCAGATGCCCTCGATGAGCTCTATCTTGTGCCCCGGCTTAAGGGTGACGACGGCTTTCTTCCAGTCGGGTGCGGCCGCCTGACCCATGCGATAGCGCTTGATCTTGCCGGGGACGTTCATGACGTTGACGGCCTTCACTTCGACGCTGAAGGCAAGCTCGACGGCTTCCTTTATCTGATGCTTGTTGGCGGCCCGCAAGACCTCGAAGGCGTACTTGTTCTGTCCGGCAAGTATGGTGCTCTTCTCGGTGACGAGCGGCTTCAGGATGACGGCGTAGGGGTGTATTTCTTTAGGCATTCGCCGCACCTTCCTCCGGCGTTGACGGTGTCTTGCGGCGCCGTGGCGGGGCGGTCTTCTTGGGCACGGACGCTTTGGGCGGGGAGGCCGCCGCTGTTCGACGCCGTCGCGGCGCGGGCTTCTCGGGAGCGGGCGCCTCGGCCGGGGCTGACGCTACGCGTCGCCGACGCGGGGCGGGCTTCTCGGCAACGGGCGCTTCGAGCGGGGCAGGCGCTGCAGGGCGCCGCCGCGTCCGCGAAACGGCGGACGGAGTCTCAGCCACAGGCTGGGACTGAAGCTCCGGAAGCGGAGCCCGGCGGCGCGATGCTCGCTCGCCGCCCCATAGCCGCTCCGCCTGCCGTACCGCGCCGACGGTCATAAGCAGGTTCTGATGCGATAGCATGTCGCCGACGTTCAGGTACGACGCTGCTAGCACGTCGATCTTCTCGAGGTTGCGGGCGCTCACCAGGACACCGCGGTCGCTGGTCTCGGTGACGACGAGCGTCGAGCGGTCCAGTCCGAGCGTTTGCAGCAATGACGCCATCTCTTTCGTCCGTGGCCGCTCGAAGGCGAGGGCGTCGAGCACTCGCAGCGAGCCCTCGGCGGCCTTCGCGGAGAGGACGGAGCGGATGGCGAGTCGACGCATGCGCTTCGGCAGGCGCTGGTCGAAGCTGCGCGGCCGGGGGCCGAAGGCGATGCCGCCGTGCCGCATCGTCGGAGCGCGGGCAGCGCCCAGCCGGGCACGGCCGGTGCCCTTTTGACGGCGGACTTTCGCCGTGCTGCCGGCCACCTCGCCGCGGGTCTTCGTCTTCGCCGTGCCGGTGCGCCTGTTGGCAAGCTGCGCCAGGAGCGCCTGGTGGATGACAAACGGGTTCGGCTCGATGCCGAAGACGGCGTCGTCGGCGTCGATGGGGTCGACCCCTTTGCCTTCCGTGTTGACGACGTCCAGTTTCATAGTTCGTTCTTACTCGGCCTTGTCCTGCGCTTTGGCGCGCGCGCGAACCGTCCTCGCCGCGAGGCGGATGCGCAGGAGACCGTTCTTGCCCCCAGGAACGGCGCCCTCGATGAAGAGGAGGCCCTTCGCGGGGTCACTCTCGATAACGCGCAGGTTGCGGACCGTGACGCGAGCGTCGCCCATGTGTCCGGCCATGTGCAGTCCCTTGACGACGTGCCCCGGTGAGTTGCCCGGCCCGATAGACCCGGGCGCGCGCGTGCGGTCCGACTGCCCGTGAGTCCTGGGGCCGCCGCGGAACCCCCAGCGACGTACGCCGCCGGCAAAGCCGCGTCCCTTGGACACGCCCGTGACGTCGACGTGGTCGCCGGACTTGAACAGCTCCGCGCCTACCTTCTGGCCGGTCTTCCACTTCGACGCATCGTCGACGCGGACCTCACGCAGGTAGCGGAAGTCGCCCAGGCCCTTGAGATGCCCTTTCATCGGCTTGTTCACACGCTTCGCGGCGCCCAGGCCAAGCTGCACGGCGGTATAGCCGTCGTTCTCGTCGCTCTTGACCTGGACGACGGTGCAGGGCCCGGCCTCCACGACGGTTACGCCGTGGACCTCGCCCTTCTCGTCGAAGAGCTGGGTCATGCCGATCTTCTTGCCGATTATGCCTTCGATTTCCATTACAGCTTGATCTCGATGTCGACGCCGGCGGGCAACTGCAGCCGCATCAGCGTGTCGACCGTCTTTGCCGTCGGCT
>JBGQNJ010000038.1:0-7742 GCA_041501065.1 Dehalococcoidia bacterium | reverse complement strand
GCCGTCGCCTTGTCCGATATCGAATCGCTCTGGTCGAAGAGCCGCTGGTACCAGGTAATAGCGGCGGCAGTCGCGTCGGCCGCCTCCAGGCCCTGCGCCGTCGAGAGGATGATGCCCGGCTGCAGGCTCTCCGGCATCCCGTCTAGTGCCGCCTCGACCGCCTGCTCCGCCTCGTCGACGCGACCGAGCGGCAGCAGCAGGTACGCAATCTCCGCCTGCGCGTTCGCCGCGGCAGCGCCCCCTTCCTCGACGTAGCGCCGGTATGCCTCCAGCGCCTGCTCGCTCTCGCCGAGTCCGGCAAGCGAGCGCGCCAGCAGGAAATCGACTTCGCTGCCGCCGTGGCCGGCGCTCTGCAGGGCGCTGACCTGGTCATATGCTGCCTGGTAATCGTTCTCGTTCAGATAGAGGCGTGCCAGCGCCAGCCGCGCCTGCCGCCTGTCGGCTTCGCTTCCTTCTCTCACGACTGCTTCGTATACCGTCTTAGCTTCCTCGTACTGTCCGTTCCGTTCGAGGCTGCTCGCCAGCGTAAGGTCGGCGGGGATGATCGTCGGCTCCGGCGTCGCGCCGTCCGCGGCCGCAGGTGTCGTCGCCGGCTCCTTCGACGAACCGTCGCAACCGGCGAAGGCGAGCGTCGCCAGGGCAAGCGCCAGCAACGACAGGCATAGCCAGTAAACAGAGGGCCTTTTCTCTGGTATGATAGGTGTGGTCATCGGACGCGGCCTTCCGAAACATAGACGCCGCTGGGGACACGTTCGTTGACGGCCGTTATTGCCAATGTTACTATTCGCCGGCGGCGGCGTCAAAGCTGAAATCCCATGAATCTCTTCCGGTTTACCATCATCGACGACAGCGGCGGCATCAGCTTCGTCGCCCACGCCGAGGCCATGCCCGCACTGCTCAAGGCGTGCGCCCGCGAGCCGAACACGCTCCAAGAGCTGCTGGACTTCACGCTGCCTTACTACCACGCTCTCCCCGACTACGTCCTCAACGGCCTTGCCGTCTTCGACGAGCGTAACGTGCCCGGCAACTACGACGCCATCCACCAGGCGCTGCGGCTCTGCCGCCCGCACGAGCAGCCCGTCTTCCGCATCGTCGACGACGAGACCCGCGAGGCGAGCCTGCGGCCCGTGAAAGCGGGCGGCATCATCGTGAACCTGCTGGCCAAGCGCATCGTACAGATTCAGAACACGTACCAGGAGATCGGTCGCAAGGGTCGCGGCCGCATCTTCGACGGAGAGTGCGTCACCGAGAGCGTCTTCTACTACCGCCTGCCCCGGCAGTGGCAACTGGTGCCCTGAGGCCGGCCACAGCGAGATAGGGATGTTGGAGCGACCGATCGACGACGAATCCGCCTGGCTGGGACGCCCAGTCTGGGCTGACATCGACCTCGATGCCCTGGAACACAACGTCCGCGAGCTCAAGCGCCAGGCCTGCGGCGCCCTGCTGATGGCCGTCGTCAAGGCGAACGCCTACGGCCACGGCGCGACGGGCATCGCGCGGGCCGCTCTCGCCGCCGGCGCCGACCGTCTGGGTGTCGTCTGCGTCGACGAGGGCGAGGAGCTGCGTCGCGCGGGCATCACGGTGCCCATCCTTGTCATGGGGCACACGCCTGTATCGCAAGCTGAGCGCGCCGTCGCCCTCGACCTCACGACGACCGTCGGCTCGCACCACTTCGCCGAGGCAGTCGCCCAGCGGGCCATCGAGCGCGGCGTCACGATTCCGGTGCACCTCAAGCTGGAGACCGGCCTAAACCGCTACGGCCTGCCGCCGGAGCAGCTCCTGCCGCTCGCCGAATCGATGCGGCACCTGCCCGGCCTCGACGTCGAGGGCCTGTGGACTCACTTCGCCACCGGCGACGAGCCCGACAAGGGCTACGTCCAGCGCCAGTTCCGCGCCTTCACCGCCGTCGCCGACCAGTTGCCCTGGATCCGCCTCCGGCACGTCGCCAACACGGCCACCGTGCTGGACATGCCGGAGCTATCGCTGGACATGGTCCGTGTCGGCATCGGGCTCTACGGCTGTTACCCGTCGGAAGACGTCGACCGTGGCACGTCCTTACGGCCCGTCCTCTCCCTGAAGAGCCGCGTCGCCCGCCTGCGACGCCTCGATCCCGGCGAAAGCGTTAGCTACGGCTGCACGTGGACGGCGGCGCGGCCCAGCGTCGTCGCTCTGGTCATGTGCGGCTACGGCGACGGCCTGCGACGCACCCTCTCCAACAAGGGAAGCGTCCTCGTTCGCGGCCGCCGCGCGCCGATAGTAGGGCGCATCGCCATGGACATGTGCGTCGCCGACGTCACCGATATCCCGTACGTCGCCCTCGATGACGAAGTCGTGATCATCGGCCGCCAGCGCGACGATGAGATTACCGCCGAAGAGGTCGCCCGCCTCTCCGACACGATCAGCTACGAGACGCTGACCGGCATCACGGCCCGCGTCCCTCGAGTATACCGTCGCAGCGGGCGCATCACCGCCGTCCAGACGCTCGTCGAGGCGCCGGCGGAGGAATCCGCAATCGCCGGCCTGGAATCTCGCCCGACGAACCTGTGACCGAACCTGCAAGGGAGATTATGGAAATGCCGTTTCTTGCCGACGTCGTCGACGTGCAACTATGGGCGCTGGCCGCCGCTCTCAGCGCCGCGTTCCTTGGCATCGTCGCCTACCTGCTGCGGCGCGCCCTCGGCCTTGTCGAGCCGCCACCGCCCGAAGAAGAGGCGCATCACTAGGGGATACTCCGCCGTCACGAGGGGCGCCTTCCCTATTCGCCGTCTTCCTCCTCCTCTTCTTCCTCCTCAGCCGCCATCTCGGCCGCCCGCGGCAGCAGCACTTCCAGCGCCATCTCGCGACGACGCCGCGGTCCCGGCAACGTTTCGATGGCCTGCACCAGCGCAGGCAACTCGTCCAGCGTCCTGGCATCGCCGCCATCGACCGTCAGCACCGACACGCCTGCGTCGCGCAGGCACTCCAGCATCTCGCTCTCGATGGGGAGGCTGACCGGCAGCATCAGCGGCTTGCGCGTCAGTCCAGCTATGCGCCGCAGTTCCAACTGCTTTCGCAGCGTCAGCGGACCCGACCAGCCGTCGATCAGGACGCCGTCCAGCGCCACCGATTCGAGGATGCGCAGGTAAGTGTCTTCCGGCTCGCCACGCAGTAGGAGCACGTAGCCCGGCTTCTCGTTCAGCAGCGCCGTCGCCGGCGTCGCCTCGGCGTCGAACACCAGGAAGTCCGCCCCTGCTTCGACGACGGTTGCGACCGCTTCCGCATCGGCCTTTTCCGGCCAGACGCCGCAGGGGACCTCGCCCGCGGCCTCTGCCGCCGCCTTGACGTCGTCCGGCTTCGCGCCCCGCAGGACGATTGCGCCGGCGCCCTTCTCCACCGCCGCCGCAACCTTCCCCTTGCCGTCGCCATCGAGGAGCACCGTCACCAGCAGCGAGGGGCTCTTGGCCGGTCTCACCGCCCTGAAGCCGATGGGCGCGGCTTCCACGTGCATGGTCTTGCGTATCCTATCGCCGAGCTTGCTCATAGTCTTCCCTTCCGGCCTGAGAATACCAAACGGGATAATATCCGTGCGACGGAACGTCTGTCAATTCAACTATAGCAAATCGAAGGCGGCGTGCCCCAACCCTCCAACAACGGCAGCGGCCGCCCGACTCCGTACGAGGGGCGGCCGCCGTATTGAAAGCGTTGTTCGCTATGCCTTCAGCTTCCGGCACGCTTCGACTAGAGCCGGCAGCACCTTCTTGTAGTCGTCGACGATACCGAACCGCGACGACTTGAAGACTATCGCCTCCGGGTCCTTGTTGATCGCGACGATGTTCTTTGCCCCGGTGCAGCCCGCCATGTGCTGGCTCGCCCCGGAGATGCCGACCGCAAAGTACAGCGTCGGTCCCACTATCTTGCCGGTGAGCCCAATCTGCTCCGAGACCGGCCGCCAGCCGTTGTCGCAGGCCGCGCGCGTCGCTCCGACGGCGCCGCCCAGCGCCTTGGCCAGCTCTTCGAGCACCGAGAAGCCCTCAGCGCTGCCGATTCCGCGCCCGCCGGCGACGATCACGTCCGCGTCCTCCAGGCGGATGCCCTCTTCGGCAACTTCCTGGTGACCGACGATCTTGTCGCGGATCGCCGAAGCGTCGATGCCTGCGTCGACCTTCGTTACCTGCCCCTGCCGCGAGTCGTCGCGAGCCACCGGCTCCTGCGCCTTCGATCGAATCGAGATGACGGCGGGCGAGGTGTTGAAGGAGTAGGTCGCGCGCGCGTTGCCGCCGTAGCAGGGTCGCTCCGCGATGACCTTGCCCCCCTCACCAGTAACGTTCAGGCAGTCCATCGCCGACACGCTACCGAGCCGGAAGGCCAGGCGCGGCCCCAGGTCGCGGCCCATGTCGCTCTGGCCCATCAGTATGGCATCGGGGCTCGCCGCCGCGTTCACCTTCTCCATCGCCGCGACGAAGCCGTCGCAGCTATACTTAGCCAGCGCCGGCTCATCGACCACGAAGACTTGATCGGCGCCGTGGGCTATCAGCTCCTTCGCCAGCCCCTCAACACCGGACCCCACGAGGGCCGCCTGCGCCGGCTTCCCCATCTGATCGGCGAGACGGCGGGCCGCTCCCAGCACCTCCAGGGTGATGGACGCCACAGCGCCGCCGCTAACCTCGGCTGCTACAAGTATTCCGTTCGCCATGTCAACGCTCCTTATCTGTTGATAGACAAAAGGCTAGATTATCTTCTGCTCACGCAGGCGCTGCGCCAGCTTCGTTGCGACCTCGTCGGGGGTCTCGCCCTCGACGATTTCGCACTCGACTTCGCTCACCGGCTGGAAGAGGCGCTCCAGGTTCATGCGCACGGCGCCGGCCCCGACCTTCGAGGCGTCGAGACCGAGATCGCCTGCTCCCCAGACGGTGACCTGCTTGCGCGCGGCCATCATGATCTGTTGCAGCTTCGGGTACCGGGGCTCGCCCAGCTCGTTGCTTACGGTCACGAGCGCGGGCAGCGGCGCCTCGACGGTGTCATAGCCCTCCATCAGCACGCGCTCCACGACGACCTTGTCGCCCTGGACCGTGACCGACTTGGCGAGGCTCACGCTGGGAACGCCCAGCATCTCGGCGATTCCGTATCCGACGACGCCCGCGTCCCAGTCCGTCGCCTGGCGGCCGCACAGGACGAGGTTGTAATCACCGATCTTCTCGATCGCCTTCGACAGCGCCAGCGCGGTCGTGTAGCTGTCCCCGTCGAAGGCGCTGTCCGTTAGGAGAACGCCCTCGTCGGCGCCCATCGCCAGGCTGTGCTTGACCACGTCGCGGGCGCTCTCGGGGCCCAGGCTTATCACCGTGATCTTTGCGTCGCTGGCGGCATCCTTGATTCGCAGCGCCGCCTCGACCGCCAGTGCGTCGAACTGGCTGATGACGGGCGTCACTCCGGCCGCCGCAACGACCTTCTTCGCCGCCTCGTCGACCCTGAACGCGGACGCCGGGGCCTCCGGGTCTGGCACTTGTTTGACGCAAGCTATGATGTGCAAAGGCATCTTTCTGCTTCCTCCTTGCTCCGCATTTTCTGTGACTATTCACCCTAGTCCCGGCCCTGCCGTGGACTGGAAACTCAAAGGCTCGCGGGCAACTCCTCGCCCTGACCGGCGGGCTTCGCCGGCGGCGTTGTGCCGACGGCCGCGTCCAGCAGCTCCGCGACGTCCATCGCGCGCATGCGCTTCTCTTCGTCGGGCTCGAGCGCCGGGATGCCATCTTCGAACATCTGGATGCAGAAGGGGCAGGCCGTCGCCACGATCTTGGCGCCCGTCGCCATCGCCTCCTCCGTCCGTGCATGGTTGATGTGCCGCCCCTTGCTCTCCTCCACCCACATGTGACCGCCGCCGGCGCCGCAGCAGAACGTCGTCTTCCGGGACCGCTCCATCTCCGCGATCTTCGCCTGTGGCAGGCTCTCCAGGATACGCCTCGGCGCGCTCTCGATCTCGTTGTGACGCGCCAGGTAGCAGGAGTCGTGGTAGACGATCGTCTCCGCCACCCCGACCTTCGGCTGCAGCTTCCCTTCTCTCACGAGTCGGTCGAGCAACTCGGTGTGATGCTCGACCTCGAACTTCCCGTCGAACTGCGGGTATTCGTTGCGCATTGTGTTGTAGCCGTGCGGGCAGGCCGTGACGATCTTCTTCACGCCTTTCGACTTCATGATCTCGATTGCCTGCTGCGCCTGCATCTGGAAGAGATACTCGTTGCCCAGGCGACGCGCGGGGTCGCCGCAGCACGGCTCTTCCTCGCCCAACACGCCGAAGCTGACACCGGCCTGCAAGAGCAGCCTGGCCAGGGCCTGCGTGATCGGCACGTTTCGTTCCGACAGCGAGCCGGAGCAGCCCACCCACAGCAGGTACTCCTGCGAGCCGTCGAAGAGAGGCACGTTGAGGCCTTGCATCCAGTCGCTGCGCCCAAACTGCGTCCCTCGCCAGGGATGGCCGCGCTGCTCGATCTGCATCAGCGTCGCCTGCGCCGTCTCCGGCATGCGCGCCTCGTCCATCACGAGGTAGCGCCGCACGTCGATGATCTCCGGCACGTGCTCGATGCAGACAGGGCACCAGTACATACAGGAGCCGCAGGTCACGCAGTCCCAGATCGACTCGAACCCCATTGTCTCCACCAGGTTCAAAGGATCTCCATTCGGCGAAGGCTTCCCCTTCATCAGAGATGCAATCGTCGGCGTTGTCGACAGCAGCGTCATGCGGCCGTGGTGCTCTATCTCTTTCGGCGACAGCTCTTTATCCGTGAGATACGCCGGGCAGTTCGCCTGGCAGCGGCCGCATTCGGTGCAGGTCATGAAGTCGAGCAGCGCCTTCCAGTTGAAGTCGGTCACCTTGCCGACGCCGAACGTCGCCCCTTCCTCCGCGTTCTCCATCATCGCCTCGATGTTGATCGGGTGGAGGACGCCGGAGCGTTCGCGGTTGCGGAAGAATACGTTGAAGGCCACCGTCAGCACGTGCGAGTGCTTCGAGTAGGGCAGGTAGCAGAGGAACCCGAAGAGGATGACGAGGTGCGCATACCAGAAGGTGGCGTGCAGCATCCCTGTTGCGTCGTGGGACAGGTTCATGCCGGACCAGATATTCGACACGCCGTACGCGACGAAGGAATACGCCTGTTTCGTCCCGCCCTCCAGGTTCAGCTCAAAGCTATTGGCGAGGATGTCGGTAACCATCAGGAAGAAGATCAGTCCCAGTATTCGCCAGGCGTCAAGGTTGAGCGTCATTCGCTGCGGCTTGACGAAGAACCGCTCATAGGCGCCCATAGCAATGCCGACCATGACCAGCACGTTGAACGTGTCCATCACCGGTTTGTAGCCGTTGAATATGCCACCCGGCAGGTGTTGCAGGCTGAGCGGGTCAGCGACGCCGCTGAGGAGCAAGTTCAAGCTGCGGATCAGCAGGACAAGGAATCCCCAGAAGATCAGCGGGTGCAGGATACCCGAGTACCAGTACTTGCGCCGGAAGAACCTCGACTGCCCAATCATCACCAGCAGGAAGTCGCCGATGCGTTGCGGCAACTGGTCAAGGCGAGGCGCGCCCTTCGCCTGTAGGAATGGGATCAGCCGCGCCGCGATCGTCAGCAGGAAGAAGGCGGAGAAGCCGACGATTATCAGATAGAAGAAGATGTTGCCTGGTAACTCATTCGAAGGTGCCACAATACGCCTCCTCTAAGCCGCAGCACCACACCGACCCGACATGACTGTTGGGGAGCAGTATGTACTAATCTTCACAG
>JBGQNJ010000037.1:0-7890 GCA_041501065.1 Dehalococcoidia bacterium | reverse complement strand
GATCTCGCCGGGCGTCCACTGGCTCGTCGGAGCGATGCTACCGCCGATCTCCCAGCTCTGCCACCACAAGGGGAAGCCGCGACGCGAGTCGAGCAGGCCGTTCTCATCGGAGAAGAACACTGTCGCCTGCAGGTCCTTGTCTGTCTTCGCCGAGAGGCGCCAGTAATAGTCCAATCGCAGTACGTCGCCGCGCGCGCCCGGTTGTGGCTCCGCCTGGAAGCCGACGAGCGTCAGCGTATCGCCGAAAGGCACCGACAGCCGCGCCGCTTCGGGGACCTCGTCGACGGTCAGCGATGGTTTCTCTTGCAGGACCCTGTAGAACGACCCCTTGGGCACGAGGTCGTCCTTGTAGCCCGGCTTCGGCAGGACGTTCGAGATCATAGTCTCGATGCTGTCGAGCAGGACGGGCTGGACGTAGTACGTGCTCCGCACGGCGTCCAAATCGCCGCGAAGGCCCTCGGCGATGTAAACGGGCCGCCCGGCATCGAACTGCTCGTCGATGAAGGCGACGGCGTCTTCGCCGGGCACGGAGAACAACGGCGAAACGAGTACGTCCTTTCGGTATCCGTCAACGAGCTGCACGTACCACAGCGGCGGAGCGGACCAGCTATCGGTGACGATGGTGGCGTGCGGCTTCACGTTTGCCAGCGTCGTCTGGGCAAAGTCGTAAGCGCTGTAGTCGTCGCTCCTGTCGACGCGCGGCAGGTTGCGGGCGAGGAGCGAGAGGGGCAGAAGCAGCAGGAGAAGGGCCGCGACGGGCGAGAACAGGTACTGGGAGTGCGCCCACTGCGTCCGCCTGACATCGAGAAGCTGGACGCCGAACGAGAATAGCGCCTTGGCGGCGCAACCCATCCACACGGCGAGCATCAGGTAGGCCGGAATGAAATAGTTGTAGATGTTGTGGATGTTGTAGCTCAGCGCCACGAATGCGACGAGCGCACACAGCGAGAGCCCATAGACCGCGAACAGTCGCTGCAAGCGCCAGGCGTAGACGAAGCCGATTGCGGCCAGGGCCAGCCCGAAGACGGTGAACTCGTTCAGCGGGAAGGCGCTGACAACGTCGAGGTGGTCGAAGAAGGCGAAGCTCCAGTATTCGCTGCGGCTGCTCCCGGTAAGGAACATGCTGAGATAGGTGTGGAAGTTGGCCGGCTCCGCCCAGTTCAGCGGCGGCTCCTGCGACCCTCGCAGCGGCAGGTAAATGTATACCGATAGTCCGAGCACCAACAGGAGGCCGCAGCGCAAATAGCGGCCGGGGTTCATCGCGTGCCTTCCCGACCAGAGGAAGAGGAGGATGCCCGGCGCCAGCAACAGGATGAGTCGATGGTTTCCGAGGCTCAGTCCGAACAGCAGCGACGCCAGGTATAACTGCCATTGCCGCCCGTTCGCCCGCCAGCGTAGCAGCAGGAGCGTGATGGCGGCGGTAAAGAACGCGTTCAGCGAGTACGATTCGGCCCAGGTGGCGGTCGACCAGAGCGTTGAGGAGAAGGCGAGCGTCAGGGAGCCGAAGAGCGCCGCCAGGATGCTCTTCGTCAGGTCGTGGATTATGAGGAAGACGACCGATACCGTCAAAGCGGCAAAGACCGCCGACATGAGGTTGACCCGGTAGGCAACGTCGCCGAAGGGCAGGAATGTGAACAGCTTCCCCAGCATGACGTAGAGGGGGTAGCCGGTGTTGTGGGCGATGCCGAGGACGTAGGAGGTCGCCGTCAGCTCGCCCATGTCGTACCACATGACGGTGGGCGCCAGCGTACGAAGATAGACGACGAATGCCACCAGCCCGGTCAGGGCGGCGTAGACTCGGTGGTCCGCCTGCTTCGGCGTTCCGAGGAATCGCTGACCCATCGTCTCCTGCCGATCGAGCCTGTGCGGGCCCGCGCCCTCAGGCTGCCAGGCTCTCCCTTGCCCCCAGCAGGTGCCTCAGCTCGTCCGGGCTCTGGCAGCGGGCGAGGGCGTCTTCTATGGTGACGACGCCGCTCTGGCAAAGGGCGGCCAGGTCCTGGTCTAACGTGCGCATGCCGAATTGCGCGCCGGTCTGGATCACGTTCAGCAACTGGTGCGTCTTGCCCTCCCTGATGAGGTTTCGAACGGCCGACGTGGCGACCATGATCTCGATCGCGGCCACCCTGCCCGTAGCGTCGGCGCGCGGCAGCAGCGTCTGGCAGAGCGCTGCTTCCAGGACAAGCGAAAGCTGCACGCGGACCTGCTGCTGCTGGTGCGGCGGGAACACGTCGATGATGCGGTCGACGGTCTGCGGCGCGCTGGGCGTGTGAAGCGTCGTCAGGACGAGGTGTCCCGTCTCGGCGGCCGTGAGCGCTGCTGCTATCGTCGCCAGGTCGCGCATCTCGCCGACGAGGATTACGTCGGGGTCCTGGCGGAGGGTATGCGTGAGCGCGGTGTCGAAAGACAACGTGTCCGGTCCAAGCTCCCTCTGCGAGATGAGGCACAGCTTGTTGGCGTGAATGTACTCGATTGGGTCCTCGATGGAGACGACGTGGCGTCGCTCGCGCTCGTTGAGGTGCTCGATCATGGCCGCGAGCGTCGTCGACTTGCCGCAGCCGGTGGGCCCCGTCACGAGCACGAGGCCGCGTGGCTTGAGGGCGAGCCGGCCGCAGACGTCGGGCAGACGGAGGTCCTCCAGCGAAGGAATCTGCTCCTTTACGAGGCGGAAGGCGAGGGTGGTGCTTCCGCGCTGCAGGGCGGCGTTAACGCGGAATCGCCCGATGCCCTCGGTGGTGCAGGAGAAATCGAGCTCCTTCTCGGCGTTGAAGCGTTCCCGCTGCTCTTCGTTCGTTATCTCCGCGAGGATCGATTCGACGGCCGCAGCGCTTAGCGCCGGCAGGCCCTGGGGCCTCAGCTCGCCGTTGATGCGCAACACCGGCGGGCTGCTCGCCTTCAGGTGAAGGTCAGAGGCATTGGTGTCCACCATGAGCTGGAGCAGCATGGCGGCGTTCATCCGGTTGTATGTGTCAGCTACCATGACGGGTTCTCCTCGTTCGACTCAGCGGGAGGCGATGCTCAATTGCGATGACGGTCCCAACGATCAGGACACAGGTGATTGCGACGGCTAGCGCCGTCTGCCACGACTCTCCCAGACGCCACCACCAGCCGAAGAACGCCAGCGCGGTGCCCGCTTCGACTAGGGGGATCCTGAGGGGTATCGCCGTCGAGCAGTGGCGGCAGCGACCGCGCAGGAGCACGTAGCTTGCGATTGGCACCAGGTCGCGGGTGGCGAGAGGCGCCTTGCAGGCGTCGCAATGGGAGCGCGGCCTCAAGAGCGACTGCCCGGCCGGAAGGCGGTCGATGCAGACGTTGAGGAAGCTTCCCACTGCCAGGCCTGCGATCGCGATGACTATCCCCATGACTCCTCTATTGCGCCACCTGGACGGCAAACTCCAGCCCGGTCCCGCCGGCGCTCGCTTTAGTAATCGTCACGTCGGAAAAAGAGCCGCCATCGGTCAAAGCCTTCGCATAGGCGATGATGCTCTCTATGCTCGACGCTCCGCCGGAGGCGGTGACCGTTTTCTCGTTGCGTGACGTGGAGTCGATGCGGACGCCGGGTGGCGCCGCCGAGTAGAGCAGCGAGAGGTCTTGTGCCAGCGGCCAGCCGGCGCCCGGAAGCGATGCCCGCTCCGCCTGCAGCTCGGCCAATGCCTGCTCCGCCTGGGCTATCTCTGCATGCAGTCCCCGTTCTCTGCCGATGTCGACCTCGACACCCTGAAGCTGGCCGGTGACGAGCCCCAACTGGTCGCGCAGATGGGATGTCTCCTGGGCTGCGGAGTGCTGGAGTGTCACCATCGGGACGAGGAGCACGCAGCCGATGAGGACCGCCGCCAGTCCCAGCACGTACCCGCGCGGATAGTGGTGCGGCCTTAGCTCTGCCGGCAGTATGTTGAGGTCGATGAGACGGTTGCGTTGTAGCGCGGCACTCCTTTGCATGTTTCATACCTCTTTCAGGGCCAGCCCGATGTTCACCGCATAGGTGTGGACCGGCAGGTCCGGCGGGCAGTCCAGCGGCGGCAAGAGCGGCTCGATGGGATATTGCGCCAGGGCTTCCACAGGCTCGGTCATCGCTGATAGCGCCAGCGAGCCGGTCAGGAAGATCGGCGTCGATGGCTCCAGCGGCTCCTGGCGGTGCGTGTCGTTATAGAACTTGACCGTCCGCGCAAGCTCGTCGCGGAATCTCTGGATGCGTTCCTCGCCGTCGGGTTCGCCGGACCGTTCGACGACGGTCCGCATGATGACCGGCACGCCACGAGTGACGACGACGATGTCGGCGCTGCCGGGCTCGACGTCGGCGATTATGGCCTCGTCGCGGTTGGCCGCCCGTGCAAGGGCGAGCGGCTTAGTGTCGACGGCGTAGGGCTGCCTCCTGGCGACCGTCATGGCTTTGAGGAGCGGGTCGAGGATGTCGCGCGGCACACCGAGGGCGAAGACGCGCTGGTGTCCGTCGTATGCGTCGAGCGGTTGCCAGGAGAGGTAGATGTCGTCCATGGGCACGGGCATTTCCCGCTTAGCTTCGCGGCCGACGGCCTCTTCGAGCATCTCGGGCTTCATCTTCGGCAGTTCCAGGACGCGTGCGATGGTTCGAAAGCCGGTCACGCTGGCGATCAGCCTGCCGCCGGACATCGACGGGGACTCGAGGACGGCCTTTAGCGCAGCCCCGACGCCATCGGGGTCGGCGATAACGCCTTCCTTGACCATACCGGCGTCCAGGGAGACCTCCTGCCAGGAGGTGACGCTGTAGCCACGCACGGCCAGAACGCGAATATACGAGCCCTCTACGTTCAGGGTGATGGTGCGTCTTTGCAGGGCGACCGGCAGGTTCAACGTTGGGTTGGGAAAGGTCAGTCTCATAGGTCATCATCCTCAGTTGGACTTCGACTGCTTAGCGGCAGGTGCTGCTGTCGCGCCGGGTGCGGCAGGCGTGGCGCTCGCCGTGCTCCCGGGCCGGGCATAGAAGGATACGCCCAGCGTCATCTGGTTGTTCCCTTCTGCATCGACAACGCTTACGTCGCCAATGGAGGCGGTTTGCGCCGTCTCCTTTTCGACAACCGATAGGAAGTTGAGCATGTCCGGCAGCCCGCCTTCGACAACCAGGGTGTAGCGAAGGACCATGTAGCTGGCCCCTCCCTCTTTCTGGGCCTTGACCACGCTGGCGGGAAGCGCGTTCATCTGCGTGATGGCCACATGGCTCTCGTTGGCGTAGTCGAGGAGGCTCTGGACGACCGCTGTGCTGTCGAGCTTGGTTGGGAGGCCGTTTTGCAGGGCGTCCGCGCTACCGTTGAGATAGGCGAGGCGGTCCTGGAGGTCCTTTAGCGTCTGCTGGGAGGCGCCGACGCCGGACAGCGTGCCGCCGCCGGCCTCGACCTGCGCCCTCAGGATGGACTGGTTCTGCCGCTCCTTGACGTAGGAGGCACCGACGACGACGTAGGCCAGGACCAGGACGCCCCCGAGCGCGAGGAGCATCGTCGAAGGCTTGACTTTGATGCTTTCCAGCGACCCGATCAGTTCGCGCGACTTTAGTGATTTCAGCATGAGTCTGTCCTTGACCGCTATTCCAGTTGCCAGGAGATGATCCTGACTCCGTTCGGGCCGGCGGTCGCCCTGGAAGTGATGGTCCGGCCGTTTCTCTGCGACCGGATGTCATAGGCAGCCACCGGGTAGTTGATGGTTACTTCGCCGGTCGTTGGGGGGTCCGCCTCCACGAGCAGCTTGTACGACCCGGCCGGCACGCCAGAGAACTGCAGCCTGTAAGGCGTTCCTCCTCCCATCGGCGGAAGGCCCGGCGGTCTCTGGCAATCATCTGAGCCGGCGAGGAGAGCCATCCAGACGTTGCTCGCCGCGGCGTTCACGACCGCGAATATCTGCCCTTCCTCTGAAGAAGCGAAGGCGTAGCACTTTGCGCCGGCGCCGCTCTGCCAGGCGGGCGTGATGGTCTCTGACATGCCGCCCGACACGCGCCGGATCTCTGTCGTCGGGAAGGGTGAGCCGTTGATGGCCGGCGGCGTGGGCTGGAGCGGCGCATCGTCCCAGGATGTGCTCTCGGTCAGCGCCGAATTGCCGCGCAGGCGCCAGAGAGCCCACTCCACGCCCGCGTCCGCGGAGTAGTAATCCTTGATGGCGGAATCGACGCGACGGCTGGCCAGGAGGTTGACGCTGGCATCGACGAGGAACGGCGATACGAGGACGGCCCCGAGCGCGAGGGCGGCCATTGCCAGCGGCAGCACTTGCCCCCGAGAGTCGTCGATTCGTTTGAACAATCTAGATATCATGGGCCACCATCGCGAAGGGCCAAACGGTAGTAGGTGCTGCCATTGGTGTTCACCTGGGCGTGAGTCCCCACCTGGAAGCCATCCGCCTGGAGGGCCTGGATGCGGTTCGATCCCGCTGCCGTACCGCTCCAGAAGAGGGTGGCGTCGCCGCTGAGGCTGGCCGGGCGCCAGACAGGCGCCGCCGAGTCGTCGCGTTTGACCCAGGCCATGAGCGGCTGGAAGCCGATGCCGATGATGTTACGGTTGTCGACACCGTTTCCGGTGTAGCTCCCGGCCGACACTTGGGAGCTCGCTGCCCAGGCGATGTAGTGGAATGGCGTGCCCGACTCGTTGACATTGACGCTGCTACCTACCTGGAAGCCGTCCGCCTCCAGAGCCTGGATGCGGTTGGTGATCTTCCCTGTCCCCGTCATCAAATAGGAGTTGTCGCCGGCGAGCGGACCCGGCCGGAATACCGAATCGTCGCCGTCGCCGAGAGTAATGACCCACACGGGCTGGAAGCCGACGCCGGTGATGGAGCGGTTGTCGGCGCCGTTTCCGACGTAGCTGCCGACGTGCAGGTCGCTGCCCGCTTTCATGGCTACCCAGTAGTAGGCGACGCCCCAAGTGTTGACTGTGACGTCGGTGCCGACGCTGAAGCCGTCGGCGATAATCGATTGGATGCAGTTCGACGACAGCGCCCCTGTTGAACCGAGGACCTTCGATTCGTCTCCGCTCATGGTGCTGGTTCGGATGACGCCGGCGCGGTTCGTCGCTGCCTTGATGATGACCACGTCCGGCTGGAAGCCGATGCCTGTGATCTGGCGGTCGTCGACTCCACTGCCAACGTAGGAACCGGTCGCCAGACGCATCGGCGGGGGCGTAGGCGTTGCGGTCGGCGTAGCGGTGGGAGTGGGCGTATAGGTAGCTGTCGGTGTCGGCGTTTTCGTCGCCGTCGCTGTCGGCGTTGCTGTCGGGGTGGGCGTTTTCGTCGCCGTGGCTGTTGGCGTTGCTGTCGGCGTGGGCGTGTAGGTATTCGTTGGTGTAGGCGTCCAGGTATTCGTTGGTGTGGGCGTAGATGTGTAGGTAGCCGTAGGTGTCGGCGTGCAGTAGTTGGGCGCCCCCTTGAACGCCGCGAGCTGCATGCGCCAGGCACCGGAGTTGGTCGCTGTCGCCGAGGCGGAGTAGCTGCCGGCAGACGCAGCGACGCGGTCCGCGCCGCTGAAGGAACGTACGTTGGTGCCGGGGTTCTGGAAGTCAAACTCTTCGGTGAAGGAGCTGCCCCACGTGAAGGTGGCGCTGACGTTAATCTCCGCCCCCGAGATAAGGAGGTCTCCGGCCTGCGTGGTCGTGACGCTGGTTGAGGTCAGGGACGTTCCGGTGCCGGAGTTCGAAGCCGTGTCGTCGAGTGGCGACGTAGCCGCCATGCCGCTGTACTCGTAGAGCTGCAATCCCATGCCGTAGGAGGTGCTCGTACCGCCGGTGGTCGTCACGGTAACGGTGGATTCGGAACCGGAGGCTATCTTGTAGAAGATGGCGCCGCCCGGCGAGGTGTTCTGATCGACGATGGCGACCTGCCAGCCGCTCGGCGTGTTGATGTTGTTGTTGCCGCTCTCACCGAAGACGGCGATCAGCAGAT
>JBGQNJ010000036.1:0-7921 GCA_041501065.1 Dehalococcoidia bacterium | reverse complement strand
CTGCCACTGCTCCTGCCAGGAAGCCTCGACGGGAAATCTTGGACCGGTACAGCATTCTAATTCCCCTTTCTGCCGAGGTCGAGGTGACCGTTCTGTGACCGAACCGCGTAGCGCTCTGCCTTCTGATGCGTAGCTTACATCCGCCTGCGATTAGGGCAAAGCTATCCTGGCAATGCCCAATCATGCAGCATTGAAGGAGGGAAGACTATCGGCCGGCACCCCGAAAGATGGCGTCTGCTATACTCAATTTATGATGCGGATGGTCGTCATCCGGTACTGGGGTCAGACCGAGCCCCCGTGGGAGCGGGCGAACGTCCCCTGGATATTCCGTCTCGCCGTGCGTTGGGGCGTCACGATGCTGGCGATGCTGATCGCGGCGGCGCTGGTGACGGGCGTCGACGTCGACGGCTGGCGGGCGCTGTTGCCGGCGGCGGCCATCTTCATGGTCTCGCGCGCCATCCTGCGACCGATCTTGATCGTGCTGACGTGTCCCCTGGAGCTACTGACGCTGGGCCTGTTCACCATCATCATCAATGCGCTCGTCTTCGCCTTCACCGCCTGGTTTTGCGGCAAGGTGAGCGTGGACTTTAGCGTCGACGGCTTCTGGGCGGCGTTGCTGGGGTCGCTGGTCGTCTCCGGCGTCTACTTCCTCGTCTCCCTCACCCTCCGCCGTGAGCCGCGGCGTCGCTGGCTATGGCGACGCAGCACGATGCGCGACCGCGATCGGTACCTCTAGACCAGCCTCCAAGCGAGAACGGGTCCGCGCTGTCTAGCGCAGGCGGCGCCAGGGCGCGCGGATGACGATGAGCCCGGCGGCGAGGACAAGGAGCGTCCAGAGGGGAGCGGCCCCGTTCCACAGAGCTATGCCGGCGAGCGCGCACAAGCAGAGGGCGACGGCGGTAATCTCAGCGGAGCGCCCCGGCCAGCGGGCTGCGGTGCTCTGGACAAGATGCCGGATCCAGGAAACGAACGCCTCCCATCCCAGTGACCAGGGGTCTGCTTCCGGGCGCGTCTCGATCAGCTCCACGGGCGCCAGCCGCTCGCGGCTCGTCAGCACGAAGTACGCCTCGTTCAGCTCCAGCATCCGTTGCCGAGCCTGCTGCTCCTGGTCCAGGTTCTCGCGGTACTTGTGGGCGAGATCCCAGTAGGCTTCCTCGACGGAGCGGCGGCCGGTCGGCGGCGTAACGTTGAGGATCTTGTAGGCTTCGCTCTTCTTCATGGGCTTCCATTGAATAATCGACCATACGGTCGATGGGAACAGTGGAGCGGGTAACGGGGATGCGATCGCAAGGGCGACGCGGCGGATCAGCGCCCCCTGGCGATGTGCAGCAGGCGGATGAAGTTGGTATGGCCCGGCGGCCCCTGCGGAGCGGTGCCCACAACGACCGCGATCCCGCCGTCGTCGACGACCCGGCGCGCGTGCAGCTCTCGGGCGATGCGGCTGAACATCTCTTCGCGCGGGCTCCCCTTCTTGATGACCAGCGGCACGACGCCGCGCCAAAGCGCGAGCCGGCGGGCTATCGCCTGGCGTTCCGTCAGGGCGAAGATCGGCGACGGCGGCCGCAGCTTGGACAGGATCTGCGCCGTCCGCCCGGAGCGCGTGTGCGCGGCGAGGGCATCGGCCTCGATGTCCCTGACCAGCGTGACGGCGGCGTCGCAGACGGCCATGGCGTGCGTCCGGCGGCGCGCTCGCGTCTTGACCGCGGGCATGGGGAGGGTCTCGGCCTCCCTGATGATGCGGTCCATCGCCTCTACCGCCGCGACCGGGTACCGGCCGATCGCCGTCTCGCCGCTGAGCATCACCGCGTCGGTGCCGTCGAGCACGGCGTTCGCGACGTCGGAGGCTTCCGCGCGCGTCGGCGACGGGTTGCGGGTCATGGAGTCGAGCATCTGCGTGGCGGTGATCACCGGCTTGCCGAAGAAGTTGGCCCTGTCGATGATGCGCTTCTGCGCCACAGGCACGACCTCCGCCGAGACCTCGATAGCCAGGTCGCCGCGGGCCACCATGACGCCGTCGAAGGCGCGCAGGATGGCGTCCAGCCGCTCCAGGGCCTGCGGGCGTTCGATCTTCGCCAGGAGAGGCGTCTTCTGGCCGCTTTCGGCGATGATCCGTCGCGCTTCGAGGGCGTCCTCCGGGCCGCTGACGAAGCTGAGCGCGATCATGTCGACGCCGTGCGAGAGGCCGAAGCGGAGGTCTTCGCGGTCTTTGTCGGTGAGGCCGGCGATGGCGATGCGGGCGTGCGGCAGGTTGATGCCCTTGTG
Organism: Dehalococcoidia bacterium; assembly: GCA_041501065.1. Taxonomy (GTDB): domain Bacteria; phylum Chloroflexota; class Dehalococcoidia; order DSTF01; family JALHUB01; genus JALHUB01. The sequence goes on along the minus strand of JBGQNJ010000036.1, from coordinate 5,659 downwards.
CTCGGCCAGGCGGCCGCCGTGAACGACGGTGCAGTGAACCTCGTCGCCGGCCACCCTGTCGACGAGGAGCTGGATGAGGCCGTCGTTGATCAGGATCGGGTCGCCCGGCTCCACGGCCCTGGGGAGAGCGGCGAATTTCGTCGAGACGCGTTCCGCCGTTCCCGCGACCGGCTTCGTCGTCAGGACGAAGGGCGCGCGCTCGTGCAGGGTGACGGCTTTGCCGTCGACGAGCGGGCCGGTGCGGATGCGCGGGCCCTGCAGGTCCTGCATGACGGCGACGACGCGCCCCGTCTCGCGGGCAAGGCGCCGGACGGTCGCGATTCGCGCCGCATGGGAGTCGCGGTCGTCGTGGGAGAAGTTGAGGCGGGCCACATCGGCGCCCGCTTCGATGAGGCGACGCAGCGTTTCCTCGTGGTCGGTCGCGGGCCCGAGGGTGATGACGATCTTCGTCCTTCGGAATACGGGCATCTTGCGCCTCCGTTCACTGCGCATGATACTCCAATGCCCGGCCAAGGGGGATGAGCCCAAAGGCGTTGACCCGTAACATGCTAAGCGGCTTATACTGTCGAAAAACGTCGTCAGGAGACACCGATGTCCCGCTACATTCTCTCGCTCGACCAGGGGACCTCCAGCTCCCGCGCCGTCCTCATCGACGAGGCCGGGAAGCCGGTCGTCGAGGCCAGCCAGTCCTTTCGTCAGATCTACCCCCACGCCGGCTGGGTCGAGCACGACCCCGAAGAGATATGGTCTTCGCAACTGGCTGCAGCGCAGGAGGTCCTGCGAAAGGCCGGCCAGATCGGCATCAATGCCTCCGAGGTCGCGGCCGTCGGCATAACCAACCAGCGGGAGACGACTATAGTCTGGGAGCGCGCCACCGGCCGGCCCGTCTACAACGCCATCGTCTGGCAATGCCGGCGCACCGCGTCGATGTGCGACGAGATGCGCAGCCGCGGCCTGGAGCCGATGATCCGGGAGCGCACGGGGCTCGTCATCGACGCCTACTTCTCCGGCACGAAGCTGCGCTGGATACTCGACAACGTCGAAGGCGCGCGGCAGAAGGCGGAACGCGGCGAGCTGGCCTTCGGGACGGTCGATAGCTGGCTCATCTACCGGCTGACCGGCGGCGCCGTCCACGTCACCGACGCCACGAACGCCTCGCGCACCATGCTCTACAATCTCCGCGAAGGCACCTGGGACGCGGACCTCCTACGCGAGTTCGACGTGCCGGAGGCCGTGCTGCCGGCCATCCGCCCGTCGAGCGGCGTCGTCGGGACGACCGAGAAGTCGCTGCTCGGCGCGGAGGTGCCGATTGCGGGCATGGTTGGCGACCAGCAGGCATCGCTCTTCGGGCAGGCTTGCTTCCAGCCGGGGATGGCAAAGAACACGTATGGCACCGGCTCATTCGTCCTCATGCACACCGGCGAAAGTCCGGCGCCTTCGCAGACCATGCTGGCGACCGTGGCTTCACAACTGGGCGAGCGCGTCAACTACGCGCTGGAGGGCAGCATTTTCGTCACCGGCGCGGCCGTCTCCTGGCTACGCGATGGCCTGGGCATCATCGGCAGGGACATGGAAGTGGAATCGCTGGCCTCAGGCGTCGACTCCAGCGACGGCGTCTACTTCGTGCCGGCGTTCGTCGGGCTAGGCGCGCCCTACTGGGACCAGTACGCGCGCGGCGCCATCCTCGGCATAACGCGCGGGACGACGGCCGCGCACATTGCCCGCGCCGCTCTGGAAGCCATCGCCCTCCAGACCCGCGACGTCGTAGAGGCGATGGAGCGCGAGTCGGGCGTCGCGATGCCCGAGCTGCGCGTCGATGGCGGCGCCGTCCGCAACGACCTGCTGATGCAGATACAGTCGGACGTGCTGGGCCGGCGGGTCGTGCGCTCGTCGGTGCTAGAGACGACGGCGCAGGGCGCGGCGTTCCTCGCGGGCCTCGCTACGGGCTTCTGGTCGACGACGGACGAGCTGGCGCAACTGTGGCGCTCCGATCGCACGTTCGAGCCACAGATGGACGAAGGCGCCCGCGAGAAGCTGTGCGCGGGCTGGCGACGGGCCGTGGAGCGCGCCCGCAACGGGGCTACGGACTGACCCCATCGACGGCAGCCCGTTTGTTCCCGGCAATCCGCGGGAGGGCTTACGGCCGGTCGGCCCGACTCACCGCCGAGCGGAGGTGGCTACCGCCGCTGAGGGATGAATCCCTCAGCTTCTCGAAGAGGGCGTGGTTGGCAAAAGCTGCGGGTTTCAACCTGCAGAACTGTTAAACAACCCGCTCGCTCCTCCATCGATCCGAAACCGACGAGCCACGTTGGTGACGACCATAGTCCTCCCCCACAAACCCCTATGCCTCCGTGCGCGCGACGCCTATACTCTATAGGCGTGAAGCCTCGACGACTCCTATTGGCTCTGCTTCTCTGCGGCGTATTCCTGAACGCGTCTACTGCCGCGGCGCGCCCGTCCCCTCAAGCGAACACCCTAGTCGACCGGGTGCTGGCCACACTGACACCGGAGCAGAAGGTCGACCAGCTATTCATCACCGGGTTCAACGGTGCTGAAGTGACGCCGGAGCTGCGTGAGTTCATCGACGCCCACCAGCTCGGCGGCGTCTTCCTCAGCCGCGAGACCTGCAACATCAAAAACGGCACGCTCCACGACCCGGAGCACTGCGGCTTCCCCGACGACGCGAACCCCGATACGCCGGCGCAGGTGGCGACCCTCACGAACGAGCTGCAAAAGGCGGCCTGCGACGCGACCACCGGCTCCGTCGACGGCGCGCCGTTCTGCCTGCCGCTGTTCGTGAGCATCGACCACGAGGGCGACGACCGCCCTTCGACGCGCCTGCTTAACCGATTCACCCCGATCCCCAGCAACATGGCTATCGGCGCGACGTTTGACCCCGCACAGGCGGAGAAGGTCGGCTGCATCGTCGGGCAGGAGCTTTCCGCCGTCGGCGTGAACATGCTCTTCGGCCCCGACCTCGACGTTCTCGACATGCCGCGCTCGGGCGGCGCCGGCGACCAGGGGATACGCGTCTTCGGCGGCGACCCGCGCTGGGTCGCCGAGATGGGCGCGGCCTACGTCCGCGGCGTGCAGGAGTGCGGCGGCGGGCGGCTCGCGACGGTTGCGAAGCACTTTCCGGGTCACGGGCGGAGCACGCGCTCCGTCGACTACGAGGACGTGCCGGTCGTCGTGGGCAAGACGCTGGACATGCTGGCGCAGGTCGACCTCCTGCCGTTCACGTCCGTCTCGCAAGGGAGCCCGGGCGACAAGGGTAGCGCCGACGGTATCATGATCTCCCACCTCAGCTACCCGGAGGTCGCGGGCTGCGAGGCGGGCACGCCCGTGGGCTTCAGCACCACCTGCATGCAGTCGTTCTTCAGCCTGCCGGCGCTCGCAGCCTGGCGGCAGGCGGGCGGCGTCACCGTCGCCGACGACCTCGCGTCGGGAGCAGTGCAGGCTTACGCGCAGGAAAAGTTCCAAACGTATCTCCAGGGCGACCTCGCGCTGGAGGCGCTGATGGCCGGCAACGACGTCCTGCCGCTGATCCGTCCCTGGCAGTGGCAGGACCTGCAGGCTACCGTCGACTACCTCGTCGGCCGCTACGAGGCCGACCCGGCGGTGAAGGCGCGCATCGACGACGCCGCGCGACGGGTCATCACGCTCAAGTCGCGCCTGTACGGCGGCCTCGATCCGGCCGCGGTGACGAAGATGTCGGACTACACGGGCAAAGTGGGCCTATCGCAGAGCTACAGCGACGTCACGTCAATCGCCGAGAGCGCCATTACGCTCATCAAGCCCGCGACGAGCCAGGAGCTGACGCAGCAGATGCCGGTGCCGAACATCGGCGATCGCATCCTCTTCGTCGAGTGCTGGGACGACCCCGCCTGCACCACTACGTCGGACCCGGGCTATCCGCCGCTGTGGCCCAGGGGCAAGCTAGCCGACCTCGTAGGGCAGATGTTCCCAGGCCGAATCGCGAAAGAGGACATGAGCACCATCAGCTTCAGCGATCTGGGCAACGTGCTGTCCGGAAAGGGGGACGGCGCCATAAGACAGACCGTCGACGACGCCGACTGGATAGTCTTCGGCTTCCTGGAGCTGGACCCCAACTACCCCGCATCGAGCGTGCCGAAGGACTTCCTTGGCCGCGGCCCGACGCTCTTCGACATGCGCTCGAAGAAGGTCGTCGTTTTCGCCTACAACTCGCCCTATCACCTGGACGCCGGCGAGCTGCGTAACGTGGACCTCTTCGTCGCCGCGTACAGCAAGATCGAGCCTTCGCTGCGGGCATCGCTTAAGGTGCTCTTCCAGGACCCGACGATCCTTCGCGACGGCGGCAACAGCGGCAAGTTGCCCGTCGACTACATCTACGAGGGCTACGTGGTCAACGACCTCAGCGAGAGCGTCAAGGCCGACCCGACGCAATCCTTGGCGCTGACGATTGAGCCGCCGGAGCCGGTCGCCGGCGAAGAGATCACCTTCCGCCTCGACAGCCCGCTGCTGGCGAAGAACGGGCATCGCGTACCCAACGGCACGAAGGTCGACTTCGTCTTCCAGCCACCGGACGGCACCCTCCAGGACATCCCTGCGGTGACGAGCGACGGCGTCGCGACCGTCAAGGCCACCTTCACGCAGGCCGGCAAGACGCAACTGACCGTGAAGAGCGACGACCTCGCGTGGTCGCCGGCGGAGCCGCTCGACGTGCGCGCTTCCGCCGCGGGCGGCGAGTCGAGTGGCGCGGGTCTCGTGCTCCCGCTTGCGCTGTCGCTCTCTTTGCTTGCGGTCGCAGCGCTGACCGCCGGCGGATTCGTCACTGTCCGGATGCGACGGCGTCGCGTCGCCGTTGCGGTCGCGGTGGTGGGGCCGGAGGCGATAGCAGTAGGCCGGGGTCCGGCGCTGGAACCGGAGCCTGTCGAGAAGCTGGAGCTCTACGTCAACACATCGACCCAGCAGGTCTTTGTCAGGGGGAAAGAGGTGCAGCCGCCGCTATCGCGGGAGCAGTATGCCCTGCTTGCCTTCCTCTTCGATAACGCCGGCAAGCTCTGCTTGCGCGACGACATCATCAACCGCGCCTGGCCCGACGCCCTCGGCGGCGTGTCCGACGAGGCGGTCGATGCGCTCGTGCACCGTGTGCGAGAGCGGCTTCGCGCCGCCGGCGCATCGAAGCTGTTCATCGTGACGATAAGAGGCCGGGGATTTCGTCTCGACCTGTGACGAGCGGCGGCCCGCTCAGGCGCCGCCCGTTTGACCGCCCCACCGTCCTCGAGAAACCCCCGGCCCCACCGCGGTCTCGCGTCGACCACAGACTAGCATCCGCCTCGTGGCGCGAGCTTGACGCTTCGCCGTCGCTATCCCTGCGCTTTCCCTACGACTTCGCGGCGCGGATCGACGCCCCCGGTTAGACGGAAACGTGCGGCGCGGTCTAGAATGACGCGAATCGCAAACTGACAAGGAACAGGCTGATGAGAGCGAAGAACCGGATTGCGGAGCTGGCCGCCGACATGGCACCCATCTTCGCTGACCCACAGCGCGCGTACTGCTACCTGTCGCGTGTGCAGCGTTACCGTCGCATCGCAGGCGGCGCCCGCTTCTCAGTGCTGACGAACGACGGCGAGGAGATGACGTTCGAGGTCCGGTTCGTCTCGCCGCATGTCGTGCG
>JBGQNJ010000035.1:0-8078 GCA_041501065.1 Dehalococcoidia bacterium | reverse complement strand
CGCCAGTCGAGGCCGAGGTCGCAAAAAAGTGGGGAAGAGGAGCGCAACAGCTCCGCGAGGCCGGTCCCGAAGGCGGTGACGCTGAGGTTGAGGACGCGGAGGCCCTTGAGCGGCGCGGCAAGCTCGACAAGCTCGTCGATCTTGTCCTTACCGGCTACCGGCACGTAGTCCTTGAGCGATCTGGGGGTCAGGGTCAGTGTGCCGTACATGCCCTTCTCCTGTTTGTGGAGATTGACCTCTGACATGGTAGGCGAGCGACTAATAAATATCTTGCGATATGATCCTATTGCAGCCGCGATCCCCTGTCAACGCGAAAGGGCCCGCTGAGGGATCAATCTGGGGAGCGTTTTTCTACCAGCCGGGTGCCCCGCTTCCGGAACTGCCGCACGCTGAAGACGAGGTCGTGGGGGAACGCAGAAAGGCCGGTCTCGCGCGCCATCCGGTCGACCACGTCCACCACCTCCGCCCGCGAGCGGCCGTGCACCATCGCGTACAGGTTGTAGCGCCACTCCGGCGGTCGGCGCGGCCTCTGGTAGCAGTGGGTCACCTCCGGGCACTGCGCTAGCCGCCGCCCGAGGTCACCGACCGCGTCGTCGGGCACGTCCCAGACGGCCATGCCGCTCGCCGTTATGCCGAGGGCATAATGGTTGGGCACGGCGCCCAGCCGCTTGATCACCCCTCGCTCCAGCAGCGACGCCAGGGTCGCGATCACTCGCTCCTCAGTCATGCCCAGTCGCTGTGCGACGGCCTCGTACGGCCTTTCGACGATGGGCAGTCCGTCCTGGATCGTGACGAGCAGGCGCCGCTCCTCTTCGGTCAGTGCGCCGTTAGACATCGAAGTGGAACCTGACCTCTACGAAGTACTCCTCCAGCGCAGGCAGGTCAGTCACCGAAAGGCCGGTCTTGTAACGAATGGCGGATAACACGCGCTCCACCTCTGACGGGTCCTCCGACGACACGACGAACCAGAGATTGAAGAGGTGCTCCCGCTGGTAGTTGTGCGAGACGGCGTCGAAGCTGTTGACCGTTGCAGCCACCTCTTCCAGGCGATCCGGCGGCACGTGCATCGCGGCCAGTGTGCGTGCCCCACCGAGGGCCATCGCATTGAGCACCGGACCGAAACGACTCAGCGCTCCTTCGTCGAGAAGATGTTGGAGCCGCGCCATCACCTCGCTCTCGGTCATGCCCAGCCGTTCGCCGATTTCGAGAAACGGCCGCGACGTCAGAGGGAAGCCACTCTGGACGTTGTTCAGCAGGAGCTTGTCGTTGTGGTCCAGCTCAACCGGCATCGTCGACTCCCATCGAGGGCGGCTGGTAGACGCAGTATGGGTCGGACTCCAGGTAGTCGCCGCTGACAGCGTATGCCCGCGCCCGCGAGCCGCCGCAGACCTCGCGGAAGTCGCAGACGCCGCACTTTCCCTTCAGCCGGCTGTAGTCGCGCAGGTCGCGGAACAGGGTCGAGTTGCGATAGATCTCCGCGAACGGCTTGTCGCGCACGTTTCCACCCGGAAGCGGCAGGAAGCCGCTGGGACAGACGTCGCCGGTGTGGCTGATGAAGGCGAAGCCGTTGCCGTCGTTGACGCCCCGGTTCGACTGGCCGAGGCCGTCGGCGAAGCTGTAACCGGCGCCGGTCACGAGCAAGCCCCTCTCGGACGACGTCGCTTCCTGGCGCCGCCGCTGGATGACCACGCGGCGATAGTGCTGCGCCGCCGTCGTGCGCACGTCGAAGGGCGCGGTCTTCGAGATGTCGTACAGCCAGTTGAAGACGCGCTCGTGCTCTTCCGGCGAGATCATGTCCTCCCGCCTGCCGCGGCCGGTGGGCACGAGGAAGAAGAGGCTCCACATGACCGCGCCGTAGTCGCCGACGACACGGGCGATGGCGTCGAGGTCGTCGACGTCGTCGACGTTGTAGCGGCTGACCGTCGTGCCGACCTGTAGCGATACGCCGGCGCTCCTGATGTCGTCCAGTATCTGCAGCGTTCGTTCGAAGGAGCCGGGGCGGCCGCGGAAGGCGTCCTGCACCTCCGGCCGCGACCCATCGAGGCTCATCTGGATTCGTGCCACGCCGGCTTCGCGGGCCTCCCGCAGCCGCTCGGGTGTCACGAGCTTCGTCGCCGTCGGCGAGAGGGCGACGCGCAGGCCGCGGCCGGCGGCGTAGCGGATGAGGTCGAGCAGGTCGGGGCGCATCATGGGGTCGCCGCCCGTCACGATGAGTATGGGGCGTCCGACGGAGACGAGCTCGTCGATAAGGCGGAACCCCTCGTCGGTCGTGAGTTCGCGCGGGTCACGCTTCGGCTGCGCTTCGGCGCGACAGTGGATGCAGGCGTAGGCGCAGGCGCGCGTCACCTCCCAGGCGACGGTGAACGGCGTCTGGTTGAAGTCGACTTCCAGGAGGGGACGTTTGGGCTGTTCGGTCATGTCGATGCGCTGCCTACACTACCATCTTAAGGGTTGAGCGCGGGCGCTGGCGAGAGGGCGTCAGAACGGGCAGACGGCGTCGGGGTTGAACGTGGGGTTGGCGTAGCCGTATTCCCAGAAGGCGGTCAGCAGGTTTAGGTTGTCGGCGACGAAGGCGTCGACGGCGGCGCAGGCGACCGACAGATTGCCGTCCGCCTGGTAGCTGCTGAGGAATGCGCCCGCGAGGTCGCCGTGCAGGTTCCCGGCGTACTCGTCGACAGCCTGCTGCACGTGTGCGAGGCCCGGCGCGCCATCTCCGGCCGCGAACGACGTGAGCCCCATGCGGAAGAGGATGTAGGCGTACAGCTCCGGCCGCTCCGGCGCGACCATGTCGACCTGCTCTTTCCACGTCTTGAGCGAGGGGTCGTTCAGGGCCTGCTCGTACACCGCGAGCGCCTCGTCATAGGTGCCGGCGGCGAACAGGGCGTCGGCCTCCGTCACGCGCAGGTAGAGGATGTCCGTGGAATCGAAGACGGTCTGGCTGAGGGTGTAGGCGGCGCCGTCCCAGGCGTAGACGTCGGTGCGCGTGCGCTGCGGCCCCGCGCCGACGGAGCCGATCTCGCCGCCGTGCAGCACGGCTTCCAGCCGGCCGTCGCCGTCCTTGTCCGCGAGCGCGACCGTCGCGGTGGCCATCGTCACCTCATCGCCGGCCAGGCTGACGTAGCCGGACGCGGTGCCCGTGAGGATGCGCACGGTCAGGCTGCAGGTGTGGGCGCCGCAAACGTTCTCGACGTACACGACCTCACCCTTGCCGTCCTTGTTGATGTCGCCGGCGGCGAGAAGCTGCGGCCGCCACTCTGGCATGTCGCCGCCCGGCACTTCGACCGGCTCCGATTGGTACGCGACCTTGAAGACGCCCTCCGGTGAATCAAAGACGACGATCTGCCAGCGGGACCGGTCCGCGCTGATGTCGCTCAGCATGACCGCGACTTCGCTCTCTGCGTCGGCGTCGGTGTTGCCGACGATGCAGGGCGGCGACCCGGCGTCCGACGGCATGCCCCACTCCTGGAACAGCGATTTGAGGCAGTCGCCTTCGGCCACAGAGTCGCCGGCTTCGTTGAGGTAGGAGCTGACGGCGGACGCGTAGCCTGAGGGGTCTGCGGGCTTCGGCGGGATAGCCGCCGGCGTGCGTGCCGCTGTGGCTGTCGCGCGGGCCGTGGGCGTCTTGGGGTGGGCAGTGTGTGTCCCGGCAGGCGTTGCGGTCGCCGCACCGAAATCGAAGTTGGAGCCACCGCCGCAGCCTAGCAGGAGCAGCACAGCGAGCAGACCGGGCAAGAACAGCGCTGACTTCATGTCTCGACGGCCTCCCGGCCGGCCTCATTCTATTCTCGGCAGTCGGGCTTCGGTCAAGAAGCGAGTGCCCGCGGAGCGGAAATAGGGGCCGCCCATCGCAGCTGTCAGGGTTTCCCCTGATTCAGAGAGACGCCTCGCGTGATGCACAATAGGAGCGCATTAGGAAGTGGCTCAGACGGTCGCTATCCGCTCCGGCGGCCGGACCGTCACAGACCGCCTCCGCGGGTTGTCCGCTCTGGTAATGGTGGCGGGACTAGACCGGACAACACGTAACTAACCCAGATCGCCGCCTACTGACCTGTCGAACCGTGGCCGCCCGCGCCGCGCGCCGTCTCCGTTAGCTCCTCAACCTCCACCACGTCCAGCTCCCCCAGTCGCGTCACCACTAGCTGCGCGATGCGGTCGCCGTTGGCGATTCGATACTCGTCGAGGTCGCCGAAGAGGTACATCGTGACCAGCACCTCGCCGCGGTAGTCGCTGTCGATTGTCCCCAGCGTCACGCCGACGCCCTTTGCCGCCAGGCCGGAGCGCGGGCGCACCTGGACGTCGAAGCCGCGCGGGAACTCGATGGCGATGCCCGTGCCCACGCGCTGCGGCCGCCGGCCGAGCACGACGTGGTCGTCGCCGTCTACGCAGGCGTACAGATCGAAGCCGGAGGAGCCTGCGGTCGCCCGCTCCGGCAGTCGCGCGCCTGGGCGCAATCGTTTCACCTTGAGGACGTGTGTCTCCATCGCCAGCACTGGACGCGAGTATAAATGGCGCCGCGGATCGCGGGCAAGGCGTCCGCCGGAAGCTCGAGACCGCCGAAAGGCGCAGCGGATTGCCGGAGTCGGAGGTGGACTATTGTTAAAAGAGAACCCGTGCTACAATCCCGAACCAGTCGGTAGGAATCTGAGCAAACGGGAGGTAGACCATGGCCGATTTCGGTCTGAACGAAGAAGAACGAATGGTCCAGCAACTGGCGCATGAGTTCGCGGTCAAGGAGATCCGCCCTCACGCCGCGTACTACGACGAGCACGAGGAGGTCCCGCGCGACATCATTCTCAAGGCGAACTCGCTGGGACTGTCCGCCGGCATGTTCGGCCAGAGCGAGTCGCATCTCATATCACCGGTCGTCACCGAGGAGCTGTCGTGGGGCGACAGCGGCGTTGCCCTGTCCATCTCTTCGAGCGGGCTGGCGCTGGCTGCCATCGTCGGTATGGGCACCGACGAACAGCAGGACGAGTGGGTCCCGAAGTGCATGAGCACCGAGACGGAGCTTCGTTTGGGCGCCTACTGCCTCACCGAGCCGGAAGCAGGCTCCGACGTCGCCAACATCTCCACGACCGCTGTCAAGGACGGCGACGACTACATCCTCAACGGCACCAAGCGCTTCATCACCAACGGTGGTATCGCCGACGTGCACGTGGTCTTCGCGACCGAGGACAAGAGCAAGAAGTGGGGCGGCCTCTGCGCCTTCGCCATCGAAAAGGGCACGCCGGGCCTCTCCATGGGGACGGTCTGGAAGAAGATGGGCATCCGCGCCTCCTGGACGGCGGACGTCATCCTGGAGGACTGCCGCGTGCCCGCCCGCAACCGCCTGGGCCCGCCGCCGGGCGCAGCGCCGGGAACCGGAGGTGGTAGCGGCGCTCTCGGCGCCCTCTCCGCCCTGGAGCGCACGCGCCCGATGATCGGCTGCTTCGGCCTGGGCGTTGGCCGCGCTGCCTTCGAGTACGCGCTGGACTACTCCAAGGAGCGAATCCAGTTCGGCCGGCCGCTCGTCGCGAACGAGGCCATCGCCTTCAAGCTGGCCGACATGGCGATCGAGCTGGACGCCGCGCGACTTCTCATCTGGCGCGCCACCTGGATGGGCCGGACCCACGTTCCCTTCCTCCGCGGCGAAGGCAGCATGGCGAAGGCCTTCCCATCGGACGCCGCCATGCGCGCGACCGTGGAAGCCGTGCAGATACTCGGTGGCTACGGCTATGTGAGCGAGTTCCCGGTAGAGAAGTGGATGCGCGACGCGAAGATCTTCCAGATCTTCGAAGGCGCGAACGAGATCCAGCGACTGGTCATCGCCCGCGCCATCACCGGCGGGATCAAGAGCCGTTAGGGGTCGCCGCCTAAACGTAGCCGGGACTTTCCAGTCCCGGTCTCCGGATCGACATAGAACGTGTGGATTTTGTCTGGGCCGCTGCTAGCTCAGGGAACGGGTTTGGCGCGGCCCAGACCTTTTCCCCGCCGCCGGCTACACTCTCGGCCGCAGGCGCGCGACCAGCCACTCCCGCAAGAGCTGCCGCAGCTCCTCGCGGCGCTGTCGCAGGCTGTGCTTCGCGCCTTGGAGAATGGCCAGCTCCTTCGGCTCGCCGGCGCGTTCGTAGACGTAGCGCGAGCACGCCGGCGGCAGTCGCCTGTCGAGCTCGCCGTGCATGAGGAGGAGCGGCCTGGGTGCGATTCGAGGCGCCAGCGCCGTCCCCGCCGTCTGCGTGCTGAGCGTGACCACGGCGTCGACGTCGCGCGAGAGGGCGGCCGCGTTTATCACCACCGCGCCGCCGTACGAATGCCCGACGAGCCCGATTCGCCCTCCGCCATTCCGCTTCAGGAAAGCGACACCGGCCAGGATGTCGTGCGTGCCTTCTTCGACGTCGCCGGGCGCCACGTGCAGGCGAAAGTCCAGTCGCAGCGAACTGACGCCGTCTGCCAGCAGGTCCTGGGCCAACGTGGCGTAGATGCCGTTCGCGGGGCCGTCGAAGCCGCCGTCGGTGCCGCCGATGAAGACGACGCCTCCTCCGTTGCGCCGGCCCTCGTGGTAGAGGCACGAGATAGGGCCGCGATCCGTCTCCAGACGCACCGGCCGGGCGTTGCCTTCGTCGGCGCTGGACACGGGTCCGCTAGTCCATGCGCGGGATGCAACAAATGAAGCGCAGCACGCCGAAGCCGCTGTTCACGAACTGGTGCATCTCATTCGGCGCGACGAACACCACGCGGTTGGCCTTGATCGGCGTCTTGCCATCGCTGCTGACGACTTCGCCCTCTCCGGCGAGCACGAACACCTCGTGCTCCCAGTCGTGCGAGTGCCAGGGCGTCGAGCTGCCCGGCTGGACCTCGAAGACGCGCATCACGAAGTTGGGCGCGCCGTCCTCCGGTGAGATGACCAGGCGCAGGCTGACGCCGGGCATCTCCTCCCTCTCCGTTACTTGTCGGAAGTCTCGAATCTTCATACCGCACCTCATCGCGTCGGGAGCTTGGTTCTTCGCCGTCGGGCAATTATAGTTGCTGTCGTCGGTGGACGACAATTGTGTAGGACCTGCGCGTGCCCGCTGCGGGCGAACCGTGACGAACGCCCGTGCGACGGGATATAATAGCATCAGAAGATTTTTATGAGAGGTAACATATGCCCGATAAGGTCATGATCTACATCGATGGTAGCAACGTCTACCACTCCCTGAAGTCGATCTATGGCTACACCAATCTGGATTTCGAAGCCTTCACCAAGAAGCTGGCCGGCAAGCGCCAACTGGTCCGTGTCTACTATTACAACGCGCCTGTCGACCACACCAAGGAGCCCGAGCGTTACAAGGAACAGCAGACCTTCTTCAACCGGATGCGTCGCATACCGTACCTGGAGGTCAGGCTGGGGCGGCTCGTCTATCGCAACTGGCCGACTGAACCGGCCTATGAGAAAGGCATCGACGTCAAGATTGCAACCGACATCTTGGACCACGCCCATCGCGATCTCTATGACGTCGCCATTCTCGTAAGCGGGGACAACGACTTCGCGGACGCGCTCCAGGCGGTCAAGGACACGGGAAGGCACGTAGAGGTGGCGCTTTTCGGCGACGCCTGGTCGTCGCAGCACCTGCGTGACGTCGCCGATAGGGCGATACGGATCGACAAGACGTTCATGAAGGGCTGCTGGAAATAGCACAACGGGTTGCAAAGCAACCCGTTGAAGCTAATCGCCTGAGATTGCCCGGCATTCTCAGGGGGTCCAGCGTTTGTATTATAGTCCGCCGCGGCAGGATGTCAACCCCTTTCGCGCAGATTCGTCGAATATTGTCGCGTTGATTTCGAATTCGGCGACTGCAGGAAGCGAGGATAGGACCATGAGGGTCGGCGCGCACGTCTCCACGTCGGGCGGCCTGGACAAGGCGATCGACCGCGCGCAGGCCATGGGCGCGGAGACGGTCCAGATATTCGGCGGCCCGCCCCAGACCTGGCGCCGTCGCGGCTACGCTGACGAGGAGACCAACGCCTTCCGCGAAAAGGCCGCTGCCGCTGACGTTGGTCCCGTCTTCCTCCACGCCATCTACCTCATCAGCCTCGTCACCGACGACCCCGTCGCCATG
>JBGQNJ010000034.1:0-8276 GCA_041501065.1 Dehalococcoidia bacterium | reverse complement strand
GCTTCGTCACCGCCGGCAACTCCTGCCCTCGCAACGACGGCGCCACCATCGCCCTCGTAACGACGAAGGAGATCGCGAAGGAGCGCAGCTGGAAGCCTCTGCTGACCTACCGCCACTCCGCGACCGTCGGCGTCGACCCGGACGTGATGGGAGTCGGGCCGCGCTGGGCGACGGAGAAGCTGCTCAACCGCACGGGCATGAAGCTGGAAGACTTCGACGTGATCGAGATCAACGAGGCCTTCGCCTGCGTCATCAACTACTGGATCCGGGAGCTCGGGGCGTCGGACAAGGTCGTCGAGAGGATCAACCGTTGGGGAGGCGCGATAGCTCTCGGGCACCCGCTCGGCGCGTCGGGCGCGCGACTCGTCATGACGGCGGGCTTCCAGCTACGGGCGAACGGCGGCCGCTGGGCGCTGACGACGCTCTGTCAGGGGAGCGGCATGGGCTACGCCGCCGCCTGGGAGCGGGAGGACTACTAAAAGAGAACAACGTAGCCGAGACTTTTCAGTCTCGGCGTCTTGCCAGTCGAGGATGCGATGCCGGGACACGCTACTCCCGACGCGCTATGTCCGCGAGAAGCTCCGTGAGTTGCATGATCGTCAGGCCGCCCTCTCGATGCTCGCGCAAGATTGCGCCGTAGTGCAGCCAGTAGCGATTGCGACGCCCCTGCTTCTCGCGGCTGATCAGCCCGTCCTCCTCCAGCGCCCGCAGGATCGATAGCGCGGCCCTCTCCGTGATCCCAACCGACAGCGCGATCTCCCGCAGCGTCGAATGCGGCCGCTGCCCGACAGAGATCAGGACCAGCGCGTGATTGGTGAGGAGGCTCCACCTGCCCACGAGATCTCACTCCTGCGGAATTGGGCGCATCGATTCCGGAAACGCGGCGTCTGCTTCGGCCACAGTATCATCGCATCACGACCGACAAGTCAAGGAACAGCGACTCCGGCGCCTGCCGAATACCCTAGCGGAAGTGCGTCAGGATCTGGAAGAGGTGGAAGTAGAGCTTCGCGCTGTCGGTGAGCAGGGTGTGCGCAGCACGGTCGACTGTCGGCTCGACGTGCTCGAAGATGTCGACCTCCGTGAAGTGCAGTTTCACCTGCCCCTGGAGGGCATCGCGCAGCCGCCGCGACTCCGTGTACGGGACGAAGCGGTCCGTCTTGTCGTGGAGGATGAACGTCTCGGCGCGCAGGCCCTGCAGGTGGCCGCCCAGGGAGAGGTCGCGCAGCGCCTGGCGCGGCTCAGTCGGCAGCTTTGCCAGCAGCTCGTCGACGCGCGACGGGTCCTTGTTCGTCAGCAGTTCGAAGGCGGCGCGGCCCTCCGGCGTCAGACGCCACAGATCGCCCGTCGCCTCCGGCTCGCGGTCGACGAGGGCGCGCATCAGTATGTCGCGGTCGCTGGCGTCGCCGAGGCGGTTGATAACCTGCTCCGATATCACGTCGACGCTGTGCTCGTCGGGCGTCCACGTCTCCGTGTGACCATCGTAGGAGATGACGCCGGTGGTGACCGCATCGAGCACGTCCGTTGCGTCGTAGTAGCCGCCGAAGGAGACGACGTAGGCGACGTCGTTGTTGATGCCGGGGTCGGCGGCGGCGAGCAGAGCCAGCGGCGCCCCCACGCTCACGCCGATGTAGCCGATCTTGTCCGGCTTCACGTAGGGCTGCTGCTGCAGGTACTGGAACTCCGCGACGAGGGCATCGACCTCGCGCGGATAGATCATCTCGTCCTCGAGGTCCGGCGAGAATGGGACGAGCATGACGAAGCCCGCCCGGGCAACATCACCGGCGAGGCGGGTGAGACGGGGATCGTCGGGCTCCAGCGGCGGCGCCCCGGGCGAGAGGATCATCGCACCGTGCCGGGCGTCGTCGCCGGGGCGGTAGATGTCGACAGGCATGGAGTACGAGCCGTACTGGATGATCGTCTGCTCGCGAATGGGCGCGTTCGTCGTCCAGGTGACGGGACGCAGTGGCAGGGGCGCCATCATATCGGGCAGGAAGAAGGCGCTGGTGACGGCCGCGCGCCCCGCCGGCGTGCAGGAGAGGCCGATGCTGAAGGCGACGAGTACGGCGAACGCGGGGACGAGCGGCCAGGAGCGGCGCAGCGCGGCGGGTCGCCTGCGCGGGAGTTCGGACATGCGATTGCCTCGTCAGGCCTGTTTGTAGCCGTGCCTACCCTCAAGAGGCGAGCAAGCCGGCCGGCAGGCACGATTCCAGTTTGCCATTGGCCCATTCGACGGTCAAACGAGGCGGCCCGGGCTGAAGCAAGAGGCCCGGCCCCCACGGGACCAGGCCCCGCTATCGATAGCCTTGCCGCAGCCTACTTGTTCTTCCCCTCGAGCATCTCGTGGGGCTTCACCTTGATGGTCTTCGCTGCCCTTCGGGCAATCGAACCTCTATCGAAATAGCAGTATGCAATAGCGTTGTCAAGTCTCTTGACATATATGTGTTGCAGGCCGATAATTGAATAAAGGTGAGAGGCTTATGGCAAGAGACTACTACGACGTTCTCGGCGTGAGCCGGACTGCTGACCAGAAGCAGGTCCGGCAGGCATATCGCAAGCTCGCCCGCAAGCTGCACCCCGACGTCAACCCCGGCGACAAGAACGCCGAGGCGCGCTTCAAGGAGGTCAACGCCGCCTACGAGGTGATATCCGACGCCGAGAAGCGCAAGAAGTATGACCGCTACGGCGACCGCTGGCAGTACGCCGACCAGATCGAGGAGGCGCAGCGCCAGGGCGGCTTCCGCACCCGCCGGGGCGGCACGCAGGGGTTCACTTTCGATTCCTCCGGCGCGCGCGGCGGACAAGGGGGCGCGTTCGAGTTCTCCGACATCCCGGGCCTGGACGGCCTGTTCGACCTCTTCCGCGGCGGCGGCCGTCGCGGCAGGCCCCAACCGAGAGCGACCGAGGTGCCGGTCGAGATAACGCTGGCGGAAGCCTGCAACGGCACGGCCCGCGTCTTTGAGCTGACGAGCCAGGAGCGTTGCGCTACCTGCGGCGGCAGCGGCGAGATCGCGGGAGCGGCCTGTCACGTCTGCCAGGGACAGGGCGCCGTCCTGAAGCCGCATCGCATCGAGGCGAAGATTCCGGCGGGCGTCGCGGACGGCGCGCGGGTGCGCATCCGCGGCAGCGCTGTCGGCGATCTGTACCTGAAGGTCGCCGTCCGGCCGCATGACCGATTCGAAAGGCGCGGCGACCATCTCTACACGGAGGTGACGGTGCCGCTCAGCGTCGCCGTCCTCGGCGGCGAAGCGCGCGTGAAGACGCTCAAGGGCGAAGTCGCGCTTACCGTCCCTCGCCTGACGCAGAACGGCAAGACGTTCCGCCTGGCGGGCCTGGGCATGCCGAAAGCCAACAGCAGCGGCAAGATAGGCGACCTCTTCGCGAAAGTGAAGGTCGTCCTGCCGGAGAAGCTATCGGCAAAAGAGGAGAAGCTCTTCGAGGAGCTCAAAGCCCTCGGAGCATAACGATAATGGCTGCGAATACCACTGAAAAACGAGCGCTCGACGCCTACTCGGAAGCCGTGAGCCGCGCCGCCGAGACCGTCGGACCGGCCGTCGTCAAGATCGACGTGCTGGGGCGACCTCGACGCGGACGGCAAGGCGAGGGCGCGGGGACCGGCTCCGGCGTCATCTTCGCGTCGGACGGCAGGCTTCTCACGAACGAGCACGTCGTGCGCGGCTCCCACCTCGTGCGCGTCACGCTGGCAGACGGCCGTCGCTTCCAGGCCGGCGTCGAATACGCCGACCCGGCGGTCGACCTGGCGGTCCTGCGCATCGGCGCCGTCGGCCTACCGGTGGCGGAGCTGAACGCGCGGCCGCTGCGAGTCGGCCAGCTTGTGATCGCAATCGGGAACCCGTACGGATTGAACTGGAGTGTGACGGCCGGCGTCGTTAGCGCGCTGGGCCGCACCCTGGAGGCGGGGCCGAACTTCCGCCTCACCGACCTGATCCAGATGGACGCGCCCGTCAACCCGGGCAACTCCGGCGGCCCGCTCGTCGATGCGGACGGTCGGGTTGTCGGCATAACGTCCGCCGTCATGCCCTTCGCGCGCGGCGTCGGCTTCGCGATCCCGATCGCGACGGCGTTGAACGCTTTGGCGCGACTGGAAGAGATGCGCGAGCGCCAGCAGCATCGACTTGGCATCGGCGGCATTCCGGCGGAGATCGATCCGGACGTCCGGCGCCGTACCGGCCTGACGCAGCAGCAGGGCCTCCTCGTGCTGGAGGTCGTGCCCAACAGTCCAGCGGCCCGCGCCAGCCTCCGCGTCTCCGACGTCATCGTCGAGGTCGAGGACCAGCCGATAACTTCCGGCGAGGCGCTCGCCACGGCGGCGAACCAGACATCGGGCGGCCGCTTACGACTCTCGTTCGTGCGAGAGGGCAGGCTGCGCAAGACGACGGCGCTGCTCCGAGAGGGGACGAACTGAAGTGGCAGGCGATTTCCAACAATCGAACAACGGGCGAAAAAGCTGTCGGAGGGCGAGCAGAGGCTGTTCGGGGAGCTGAGGGCTTCGAGGAGGAAATATGTCTGAATTCCTTGCTGCGGTCGCCGGCGGAGCCCTGGTGGGTGTATTTACCGTGATGACCACCATAATCCAGCAGCGTCATGCTACTGAGCAATCTGCCATCCAGCACGAGCGCGAACGCCAGTTGGCGGCCGAGGAGCACGCACGTGAGGCCACGGCCGCGGAAAACAAAGAACTCTCAACGCGCTTGGATAAGCAGTTAGCGTGGGGTGATACCGTTACAAGGGCGGTGTGGCGAGTGACAGAGCAGATGCGCGGTATCATTGACGAGACGCAGCGCTACGGGATTCTCTCACAAACAGTGAAGATGTTCGGTTTGGATTTCAACCAGTTCTCGGAGGCATCCCGGCTTCTGCCACCGGAGTTCTTTGAGGATGATGCGCTAAAGCAGCTAGTGCGCAGGCATCGTGATTGGGTATTCCGACTCGAGTGGGCCTTCATATTGGCTGATGGTCACCCAGACGGGCTGCCCGCCGACCCCGAGGCTGAGTGCAGGGGGGTTGCTGATCTCAAACTGGAAATCGAGATGCTAAGAAGAGACCTTCTTCGAACCGGCAGACCGCTGTAGTCAGCGGTGGCCGCTTGGCGCGTGGACGGCGGACCCAGCGACCGCCGCCGACCGCAGGAGGTGATAGGGTATGGCAAATGATATTGAGGATGCCAACGAAGACCAGCCGTGCTACGTGATCAGTGTGGCGGCGCGAATGGTCGGTATGCACGCGCAGACGTTGCGCTATTACGAGCGCGTGGGCGTGCTCAAGCCGTCGCGTTCGCAGGGGCGAATACGGCTGTACTCCGTCGCCGACGTCAACCGCCTGCGCCAGATACACCGCCTCATCGACGACCTGGGCGTGAACCTGGCCGGCGCGGAGGTGATATTGCGCATGAACCAGCGCATCCAGGAGATGAACGAAGAGCTCGAAGCGCTGCGTCGGGAGCTACAGCGCCTGCGCGACCGTCGCCTGCTCGCGCCGCTCGAACCGAGGCAAGACAGTGGATAGCTGCGAAGACATGAAGAACTGGGGGAGTGCAGAGGCGGGCGAAGCCCCCTTTGCCTGGGGGTCTGGGGGCTGTGCCCCCGGTCTACCCGAATCTCTTTCCTGGGCGGGAGGGCGGGAACAACCAGCTTCATTTGGGCTGATGACCGCTCCCCCAGCCAGTTCAGGAATAACGCGAGGTGATTTGCCATGATGAGACAAGATAGGTTCACACAACAGGCGCAGGAGGTGCTCGCCGCCTCCCAGGAGATGGTGCGCCGGCAGCGGCACTCCCAGTGGGACGTGGAGCACGTCTTCCTGGCGCTGCTGCAGCACCCCGCCGGCTTGGCCCAGCAGATATTCGCCAAGTTGAACGTCGACACCGGCAGTCTGACAAAGCGCGTCGCTGATAGGCTCGACCGCGCGCCGAAGCTGGCCTATGACGTCGTGCAGATCTACACGACGCCGCGCATCATACGCCTCCTGGAGACGGCGAACGCCGAGGCCGACCGCCTGAAGGACGAGTACGTCGGCGTGGAGCACCTGCTCATCGCCATCGCCGACGACAAGGACGGCGAGTCGGCCCACATCTTGGGCGAGTTCAGCGTCGACAAGGAACGCCTCTACAAGGCGATCCAGGAGGTCCGCGGCGGCGCCCGCGTCGACAGCCCGACGGCGGAGAGCCGCTACGGCGCCTTGGAGAAGTACAGTGTCGACCTCACGGAGATGGCGCGACAGGGCAAGCTCGACCCCGTCATCGGGCGCGAGGACGAGATCCGGCGCGTCATGCAGATCCTCAACCGGCGGACGAAGAACAACCCCGTGATCATCGGCGAGACAGGCGTCGGCAAGACAGCGATCGTCGAAGGGCTGGCGCAGAAGATCGTTGACGGCGACGTGCCGGACAACCTCAAGAACAAGCGCGTCGTCGCCCTCGACATGGGCAGCATGGTCGCCGGCAGCAAGTTCCGCGGCGAGTTCGAGGAGCGCCTGAAGGCGGTCATGGACGAGGTACGTCGCGGCTCCGGCGAGATCGTGCTCTTCATCGACGAGATCCACCAGGTCGTCGGCGCCGGCGGCGCGGAAGGCGCCATCGACGCCAGCACCATGATGAAGCCGGCGCTGGCCCGCGGCGAGCTGCAGGTCGTCGGCGCCTGCACGGCGGACGACTACCGCCAGTACATCGAGAAGGACGCCGCGCTGGAGCGACGCTTCGCGCCCGTCTACGTCGAGGAGCCGAGCGTCGACGAGACTATCGAGATGCTGCGCGCCCTCAAGCCGCGCTACGAGGGGCACCACAAGGTGCAGATCAGCGACGAAGCGCTGGTCGCCGCCGCGCGCCTCTCCGACCGCTACCTGACGGAGCGCCACCTGCCCGACAAGGCGATCGACCTCATCGACGAGGCGGCGAGCAAGCACGTCATCGACAACCAGAGCATGACGCCGGACCTGCGCCAGCTCAAGCGCCGCCTCGACGAGCTCGCAATGGAGACGGAGGCGGCCGCCCAGCGTCAGGACTACGAGGCCGCAGCCCGCATCAAGGCGGAGGTCGAGCAGATCAAGCTCGAGTACGAGGCGCAGAAGGCGCAGTGGGAGAAGGAGCACCCCGTCAGCGAAGTCGTTACGGAGCAGGACATCGCCGAGCTTGTCGGCGCCATGACCGGCATCCCCGTCTCGCGCCTGATGGAAGGCGAGGCGGACAAGCTGCTGCATATGGAAGAGCACCTGCACATGCGCGTCATCGGGCAGGACCAGGCGATAAGCGTCGTCTCCGACGCCATCCGACGCGCCCGCGCCGGCCTCAAGGACCCGAAGCGGCCCATCGGCAGCTTCATCTTCCTCGGGCCCACGGGCGTCGGCAAGACGGAGCTGGCGAAGACCCTCGCCGACTACCTGTTCGACGACGAGGAGGCGGTGATCCGAATCGACATGTCGGAGTACACGGAGCGCCACACCGTTTCGCGGCTCATCGGCGCGCCGCCGGGCTACGTGGGCTATGAGGAGGCGGGTAGCCTCACCGAGGCGGTCCGTCGCCGGCCCTACCGCGTCGTGCTCTTCGACGAGATCGAGAAGGCGCACCCGGAGGTGCTGAACATCCTCCTCCAGATCATGGACGACGGCCGCCTGACCGACGGCCACGGGCGGACGGTGGACTTCCGCAACACCGTGATCATCATGACCAGCAACCTGGGCACGACCTCCGAGGCGAAGGGCGCCTTCGGCTTCGTGCCGCAGCGCTCGGCCAGCAGCCGCGAGCGCGATGAGCTGCGCGAGAGGGCGGAGCGAGCGCTAAGGGAGTTCTTCCGGCCCGAGTTCCTGAACCGCGTCGACGAGGTGATCATCTTCGAGCCGCTGACGGAGAAGGAGCTGGAGCAGATCGTCGACCTCATGGTAAACGAAGTGCGCAGCCGCCTGAGCGACCGCAACGTCGCGCTGGAGCTGACAGAGCCTGCGAAGGCGAAGCTGGTCAAGCAGGGCTACGACCCGGTGTTCGGCGCGCGACCGCTGCGCCGCGTGGTGACGCGGGAGGCCACGGCCTTCGAAGACAATGTTCATGTGAGTTTCGAAGCCTTCCGGCAGGCGAGCGGCAAAGGCGAGTTCGCCGTGCACTGGGAGGCGCATGGCCATTGCTATGCATTGCCCCGCGCGATCGATGACGATATCCGCGACCGGCGCACGGTGGTCGCCAACGTGTCGCGCACGGTGATTGACGCGATGCGCCGCGCCTATGCCGATGTCGTGGTGGTCTCGATCACGGCACCGGCTGAGATTCTCGC
>JBGQNJ010000033.1:0-8310 GCA_041501065.1 Dehalococcoidia bacterium | reverse complement strand
TGACGGCTCAGGCCTTCCTGCGCCAGCTCGCGCTCGACGACGTTCTGCGTCGCGATGGCGGCGTGGTCCTGTCCGGGCAGCCAGAGGGTCGGTTCCTGCCGCATGCGATGCCAGCGGGTGAGGATGTCCTCCAGGGTGACGAAGAGGACGCTGCCGAGGTGGAGGTCGCCGGAGACGTTCGGCGGCGGCATGATGATGGTGAAAGGCGGCCGCGCCGGGTCGATTTCGGGCGTGAAGAAGCCTGCTGCCTCCCAGAGGCGGTATAGCTCCTGCTCGACGGCGGCGGGGCTATAAGCTTTCGCCAGGCTGTGCGTGCTTTCGCCGGTCATGGCTTCCCCGTGGTTCGACGGACGCGACGAAACGCCTCGGCGAAAGCGGGGCTCCATACGCCTGCGGGCGGAGTCCCTGGCCGAGGACGCTCTTCCCGTAGAATAAGGGGCGACACTCGTAAGGGCAAGAGTAGGGGCGCACGGCCGTGCGCCTCGACGACGAATGCACGCTTACGCCCCTTAGGCGCTATTGCCCAGCGGAGGCCTCGCCCTCGGCGGCGGGTGGCGTGAAGACGCGCTGCGATAGCTCGCGGTCCAGCATCAGCAGGCCCGTGCCGTCGCTGCCGATCAGCTTCAGGTTCCGCAGGACGCGGTTCGCCGACTCCTCTTCCTCCACCTGCTCGTTCACAAACCACTGCAGGAAGCTGTTCGTCGCGTGGTCCGACTCCGCGACGGCGCTGCTCGCCAGGGCGTTGATGAGCCCCGTCACCTTCTGCTCGTGTCGGTAGACCTCCTCGAAGGCATCCGCCGCCGATTGCCAGTCGGTTGGAGGCCCCTCGATAGGCTGGAGCACGACGCGCCCGCCGCGGCTGCTGATGAAGTCGAAGAACTTCATCGCGTGCATCTGCTCTTCTCGCGCCTGTACGCGCATCCAGTTCGCGAATCCGTCGAGATCCGACGACTCGAAGTAGGCGGACATGGAGAGATACAGGTACGACGAGTACAACTCGGCGTTAAGCTGAACGTTGAGTTTTTGCTGCATATCCTGGGTTATCATCGATTCCTTCCACCTTCGTTGACTCGGCAGGTACTCGCCTTGTCCGCCTTATCCTGTCGGCGGCCTCGATGACGGGGCGGGAGACCGCTCCGACCTCGGCGTCCGGCAGCCGGCTGACAAGGAACAACAGCGGGTAGGTGGCGTGCTCCAACAGCGTCTGCACGACCCGCGCTCGTCCCGGAGACAGGCGGCCCTTCCATGCGGCGATCAACAGGTCGCAGTCCGAGTCCGCGGCATAGCGGACGATCTCCTCGCCCGGGTCGCCCACCCGGAGCGCAACGACCATGTTAGCCGTCTTCGGCCTGCCGGCTATCGCGAAGCTACTGCGCACGAACTCGTCCTGCCAGGCTTCGAGCTCGTAGCGCGGGTAGTCAAGGAAGACGGGCGATGCCGGCGCCCGCTCCGTCTCCGGCCGGCTGTCGACGATGTGCAACATGAGCAGTCGAGCGTTCGACCGCGACGCCAGCGTGGACGCCTCCTCGACGGAGCGCACCGACTCGAAGTTGCCGTCGAGCGGCACGACGATGCGGCGCAAATGCCGCAGCCGGTGCACCTGGGTGCCGGCGTCGAGGGCGGAGCGGAGTACGTAGACGGGGCAGGGCGGGTCTTGCAGGACCTGCAGCGTGACGTGACCGGCGGGCGTGTCGAGGTTGCCGCCGGCGCCGTGTGTCGACATAAGTATCGCCTTGGCGCTGATCTCCGCCGCTGCGCGACAGATCGATTCGGCTGGCTCCCCCACGGCGCTGATAACGGTCACGCGGGTCGCCCACTCGTCGGGCAGCCCGATCCGTTCCGCCGTTTCCGCGGCACTCAGCGACTCAGAGGATACGTAGAGCACACAGATATCATTTCCCTCCAGATCAGCAATCGCCTCCGCCACCCGCAGCGGTTTTTCCGCGGGAACGGAGCCATCCAACGGAACGAGTAGGGGTCCATTGTCAGGAAGCATCGGAGTCCCCCTTTCTGCCGATGGCCGACCAGAAGGTGACCGCGGGGTCGAACTGGAAAGACTGCCATTCGCCCGGGTCAACCGTGCGCTCCTCCATGTTCACGCGAACAGGGCAAGGAGCGCCGTCGACCTTGATCTCCAGCAGGTTGCCGGGCCGGATGCGTACGTCGATCCGGCGGCGCTGCCAGAGGAGAGAGAAGTCGAGGCTATCAATTTGAGTGGGAAGGAAGGGGTCGAAGCCAATGCTCTCGCTGCTGAACTTGAATCCGGCCAGTCCGAACACTATCGCCTGACGCATGGCCCCCAGCGACGCGAGTCTCACGCCGCCGGCGGCACCCCGGAACGGCGGGAGGAGGTCGACCGACATGGATTGCTCCAGGTACTTGCGACACAACGCATCGTCGCGAAGCCATGCGGCAACGAGGGCGTGAATTGGTGGGCTGAGCGAGCTGGTATGCGCGGTGATAGGCTCGTAGTAGGCGACGTTCTTGCTCGCCGAGGCCTCCGTCCACAGTTCAGGGAAAAGGCGCAGCGCCATCAGGACGTCTGCCTGCTTTACCGCCCGCATACGCTGCACCGAGTCGTGGCCAACGGCGATATCCAGCGGAACGCCGGCCCGCAGGTACGACGCCACGTCGACCGGCTGATGACTGAAGAAGCCGTCGAACTGCTCGACGACCTCGTCCTTCAGGAAAGTGCTGCGCACGACGAGCTCCCCGACCTGTCGCCAGGCGGCGGGTTCGTCCGGCTTGATGTCGAGTCGTTGCACGAGCTCCTGGGCCGCCTGCGGCCGCGACTCGCGAAGCGTCGACAGGTATGATTCGGCCTGGAGGAGGGTCCAGCGGGCCAGCGCGTTCGTGTAGGCATTGTTGTCCACACCCTCGTGGTACTCGTCCGGTCCGATGACCTTGCGAATGGAGTAGAAGTGGTTCGAAGGCGAAACGCGGCTGCGCCAGAAGCGGGCGCACTCGATCAGGATCTCGGCGCCGTAACGGAGCATGAAGTCGTCGTCGCCGGTGGCCCGCCAGTGGTGCATGACGGCGTAGGGAACGGCTCCCGTGATGTGGTTCTCCTGCTCGCCGTTTAGGACGCGCACGGCGGAGCCGTCCGGCAGTGAGACGAAGTCCGGCGTGCGGTCCTCCCCCGTGTCCGTCGACTCCCAGGCGTACATCGCACCTTCGTAGCCAAACGATTTCGCGCGCTCCCGCGCCGCGTCGAGGGTCTTGTACCGGTAGAGCAGGCAGGAGCGCGCCGCCTCCGGCCAAATAAACGACAGGAAAGGCAGAATGAACAGCTCCGTGTCCCAGAAGACGTGCCCGTGATAGGCGATCCCCGAGAGGTCGCGCGGGCCGATGGAAGAGCGTCCGTCGTTCACGCCGGCCGACGAGAGCAAGTGGTACGTGGCGAAGCGGACCGCCTGCTGGAGCCTGTCGTCGCCGCCGATCTTGATGTTGGCGATGTCCCATCGCTGCTGCCACGCCTGCTCGTGCTCTCCGAGGAGCTTCTCGAAGGAGACCTCTTCCTCCCGACGCAGCGGCAACTCCTGCGGCACTATCTGGCTGACCATGTCCAGGACCAGCGGCTCGCCCTGCCGGGCCACGGTCGAGATCGACATGTCTTCGACCTCGGCCCGCACCCCCTGCAGGAAGATATCCGTCTTCACCAGGTCCGCCTCCTCGGTCGCGATCGCGAACCCCTCCAGGCCGCGCAGGCGGCTGCCGGTCAGGTCCACAGCGTTCGGCAGCGTGATCACCACCCTCATCGGCTCCTCGCCCTCCTCCAGCGTCAGAACGAGCTGGTAGAGGTACAACTCAGGGCGCACAGCTGAGGCCGCCCGCAGCGATTGCCAGCGCCAGGAACGGCCGTGGCGGTCCGTGAATAGCCAGGAGCGTCTCAATACGGCGTTGCGCATGTCCAGATGGCGCAGATGCGTATTGGTGCGCACAGTCGACATGCTGAAGTTGACGCCGCCAGCGCTGACGAAGAGAGTCGACGGGTCAGGGAGCGTGAGGAGCGTCTGTCCGGCAGGCAGGTTTGTCGGCATGTAGATGCCGGCGACGATCACCATCGGGTTCGACGCCGGGTTGCCCTCCTCCAGCGCCGCGCGCACGCCGAAGTGGCCGTTGGCGACGGCGAAGACGGCCTCGGCGCCCCGCTCGTTTAGCGGGTCGAATCCCTCATTGACGAGCGCCCAGGCCGCCTCTTCGCGTTCCATTAACTCGCGCGAAGCGTCGACTGCCACTGCAGTATCTCCACGAATCTCTCCGGCCCGCCGCCGGCGTTGAGCACCGGATGCGGCACGCCCGCCGGTTCCGGGCCTACCGATACGAAGACGGCGTTTTCCGCCTCTGGCACGAGCATGCGCGCGTCGCTGCCGGAGAAGCCGCCCACGTCGCCGAACTCGTCGCCGGCGATGAGTATGTTCTCGTTCGGGATGCCGTTGGGCCGCGCCACGTTCTCCAGCAGCCAGACAACGGAGTCACCCTTGTCCGTCAGGCCGATCTCCACGTACTTGCCGTCGCTGGTGATGCGCGGCTCCTGAAGGCCGACCTCGCGCGCCAGGTCGCCGGCGAGGTCCATCAAGTCGGTGATCTCGGCGAAGCCGGCGGCCCGGACGCGGGCTCGCGTCGCCGCGATCAGCTCGCCGATGCGCGCCTTGGGCGGATCGGCCCACTCCGGCAAAGGTATGAGGTCCACTTTCCGACGGTTCAGGCGCGGGTAGATGATCTCCGTCTCCAGTCCCCTCTCCCTGAGCCGTCGCTGCAGCTCTTCGGCGGTCGCGCTGAGCTGTTGCTCCTCCATCTCCGTCGACACGCGTGCCCACACCTTGCGACGCGTCCCGTCCGGTTCGTACGCCCATACCTCGGAGCCACGATTGGTGCAAACGATGAGCCGGCCCGCTCGTGATTGCGGCGAGAGCATGGACAGCGAATGCATCTCCAGGTTCTCGACCTTCGTGCCGGTCACGGGCGCTATCCAGACACCCTGGAGGAGAAGCGTTTCCAGCGCCTTATTGAGGTCAGGCGTGGGCGTGTAGCGGTCCGGGACAGCCGTGCCGTCCCAGTCGAAGATGATCAGGTCAAAGCGGCGTTGCAATTCTTGCGGCAGACTCTCCAGTCTGCGGAGGCCAGTCATGGGTACGGTCCCCTCTCCCTAAGGGCCCGCAGGGGCAGACGTGATTACGGCAGACGTTCCATTCTGGGTGTATGATACCACGAAAGGCAAGCTCCGGCTGTCGGGAGGCAATCCGATGACGTGGCACCACCACAGAGCCCGTCGGGCGGTCGCGACCACCGTGGTCCTTGCGACGGTCGCCGTCTCCGTGGCGTGCAGCGAAGGCGCCCCCTCGTATAGCCTGACGGTCGGGTTCAATACGTCCGTAACGCAAACGGACATGGACGAGGTCGACCAGCTTATCCATCGCTTCGACTCTTCGGCTGAGATGCTCGTCACCGAGACCTTCCCGCCGACCGGGCACGTGGTCGTGAGGACGGGCACGCCGGACTTCTGTCGCAACGTCGAGTCGGCGCTCGATGCCCTGCCTTTCATCGCGAACGAGACGTGCGAGCGGCTGAATGACGGAAGCGCCGGCAATGGCTAGCGACACCACGCGCAAGCAGCCCAACTACGAGTTCCCCTGGCTGCCGCGCATTCCCTTCGCCTTCGACTTCCTCCTCGCGCGCCGCCGCTCCTTCGCCCGCGACTCGGCGCTGGTGATGGCGAATAACCCATACCCGCGGCGCTTTGAGGGCTTTGAGCAGCTTCCGCCGGCGTCCCCGTTCGTCATCGTCATGAACCACTACGACCGGCCGGGCTTGCGCCCCTATCACTGCGCAATGGCCGCAAGCGTGGCGGTGGCGCAGCAGAGGCCGGGGCGGCCGGAGCTTGGCTGGTTGCTTACCAGCGAGTGGTACAGCGCCCGCTTCGGGCCGATACCCATTGCCGTCTGGGTGACCCGCTGGGCCTTCAGCCGGATCGGTCGCATCTACAATCTCATCGTGCTGCCACGTCGCGAGGAGATGGTCGTGGCACGCGCGTCGTCGCTGCACCGCGTCCTCTCGATGCTCGCTAAGGCGCCGATCGCGATAACGCCCGAGGGTGGCGGCTCCAGCCACCTGATTGAGCCGCCTGCCGGCAGCGGCCTCTTCCTGTCGATTCTCTCTCAGCGCGGCTGTCCGCTGTTCCCGCTCGCCGTCTTCGAAGAAGACTCGGCGCTCGTGCTTCGACTCGGCAAGCCGTTTCGTCTCTCGCTGCCGCGCGACCTGCCGCGAGACCGGCAGGACCGCCTGGCGCGCGAGCAGATGATGGTCGCCCTGGGCCGCCTGCTGCCACGAGAGTACTGGGGCGTTTATGCCGCAGCCGTCGAGCGGTCGCTGACGGAGGACGGCGCGTCGACGTGACTTAAGGAGCGACGCCGGCGCCTCGCTCCCTCGCGCGCTGCCGCTCCCTCGGCAGGACGGGCAGGCTGAGGACGAGCAGCACCGACGCGACGAGGATGAGCGCGCGATACCCCGCGATGTACTTCCAGCCGTTCAGTGCATCGATCATCACGCCGAAGATGCCCGCGCCTAACGCCCCTGCTCCAGCCGTCGCGTAGTTCGCGATGCCGTAGAAGCGGGCGCTTTCGCCCTCCGGCATCTCGTCGGCGAGGAAGGCCCAGGTGGACGCGGCGAAGGCGCCGCCTGCCAGGCCGAGAATCGCGCCCAGCACCAGCATCAGGTAGAGGTTGGGAAAGACGGCGATGGGAACGAGATAGATCGCGGCGACCACGGCGGCGAACTGCGCCACCCGCCTTCGC
The DNA here is from genome assembly GCA_041501065.1 of Dehalococcoidia bacterium. GTDB lineage: Bacteria > Chloroflexota > Dehalococcoidia > DSTF01 > JALHUB01 > JALHUB01. The sequence continues at coordinate 1,516 of JBGQNJ010000033.1, read as the reverse complement.
CCCAGCTTGTCGACGACGCTGCCCGCCAGCAGCGCGCCCGTGATGCCGACGATCGTCGCCAGGATGAGGATGCCGGCGGCCCACGCGCCCGGGCTCGACAGGTGGAAGACGTCGGAGAGGAAATTGCGCAGGAACCGCTGGATGGAGACGAACCCGAGAAAGAAGAGGAAGCGGGCGCCGAGGACGCGGGTGAAGCCAGCGTTTGCTCGGGCGTCGTAGAAGAACGTCCTGAAGTTGGCCTTCCTGACGCCGCTCCAGAAGGGCAGCCCCGTGGACGGCGGCTCGCGCAGGCGGCGGAATACAGTGAGCCCGCCTGCCAGGAGGAGCATGATGAGGATGGCGTAGGCTCCCCAGACGAAGTTGATGCTCGTGAAGACGCCCGCGACGCCCAGTCCAACGACCGATCCGCCGACCTCCATCGCCTGCTTCGCGCCCGACGCGACGCCGCGCTCCTCCTGCGGCGCGAAATCGGGTACCAGCGCCTGGTAAGCCGCCTGCCCGAAGTTCGAGACAACCTGCAGGAGGGCGTAGGCGACGAAGGCGAACCAGAAGTTGAACGCCAGCCCGAAGAGGACGATGAACACGCCATCGAGCATCGCGGAGCCGAGGATGAAGGGCCGTCGCCGCCCGAAGCGCGAGCCGAAGCCGTCGCTCACGGAACCGGCGACCGGCTGCGTAACCATCGCCACGCCGAGGCCGAAGAAGAGGAGCAGTCCCAGGTAGGTGTTTTTCTCGCCCGCCGGCACCAGCCGCTCGACGGCGTAAGGCGCGATTATCGTGTTCAGGCCGCCGAACAGCGCCGACAGCGGCGCGCCGTAGATGTTCAGCAGGAGATATCGCTTGAGCTGCTCCCGCGGCGGAAAGCGGACGTCCCTGAGGAGATTGCGGCTGTCCTTCGCCTGCCCCATGCTGATGGCGATTCTACAGTATCGCCGCGTCGTGCGCCTGCTCGCTCGAGGGACGGACCGTTCTTGAGACAGGGATAAGGCCCGAAGTAGACTGGGATCGGAGGGTGATATGGCAGAGCAGAGAATAAAGGTCTACGGCGCGCTCTGGTGCCCCGACTGCCGGCGCACGCTCAGGTTCCTCCACGACTCCCGAGTTTCGTACGACTGGATCGACGTCGCCGAGCACCCGGAGGAGATGGCGGTCGTGCGCCGGAGGAACGCTGGCCTGGAGAGCATACCGACGATCATCTTCCCCGACGGCTCCTTCCTCGTCGAGCCGTCGAACGAGGCGCTGGCCCGCAAGCTGGGCCTTGGCTGACGCTGCCTAATCGAGGCTGAACGGCGGGTATTCGTCGGTCAATAGCAGCCAGTAGGCCTCCACCCTCAGGGACCAGCGGATCACGCCCTCGCCGAACGTCCAGAGGCCTTCCGGGTAGCGGCCGGTGAACAGTATGGCGAACCAGGCGATGATCAGCGTCACGAAGTAAGCGATGCCGACGAGCGCCAGGACGATGAGGTTCGGGATTACGAGCAGCCACTTGAAGAAGATGAGCAGTCGAGACAGCCGT
>JBGQNJ010000032.1:0-8336 GCA_041501065.1 Dehalococcoidia bacterium | reverse complement strand
ATTTAGAGCGTAACACCCCGCATATAGCGAGTCAAGAACGACCCCCCTCGCAGCGGGACGCCGCCGCCGAGCCCCGCGGCTTGCCAGACTCAACGCCCCTGCCATATAATGGCGCCCTACCACCCCTCGGGAAAGGAGTTCACGGATGCCGACGCCCTACGCCTACTTCAAGAAGCAGTTCGTGCCGCTCGCCGAGGCCAAGATCGGCGTAATGACCCACGCCTTCAACTACGGCACCGGCTGCTTCGAGGGCATCCGCGGCAACTGGAACGAGCAGGACGAGCGCGTCTACCTCTTCCGACTCCGCGACCACTTCCTCCGCCTCGCCCGGAGCTGTCGCATCCTGAAGATCGACCTTCCCTACAGCCCGGAGGAGCTGTGCGACATCGCCACGAAGCTCGTGGGCATGTGCGGCTACACCGAGGACGTCTACCTGCGACCCATCGCCTATAAGAGCTCCGAGGTCGTCGGGGTGCGCATGCACAACCTGGACGACGACCTGGTGATGTACGTGACGCCCTTCGGCCCCTATCTCGACCTCGACAAGGGCATCCGCTGCATGACCTCCTCCTGGCGCCGCGTCGACGAGCTGTCGATCCCGGCGCGCGCCAAGGTCACCGGCATCTACGTCAACTCCGCCCTGGCCAAGACCGAGGCGCAGGAGAACGGCTTCGACGAGGCGGTCATGCTCGCCAGCGACGGCCACGTCTCCGAAGGCAGCGGCGAGAACATCTTCATCGTCGAGGACGGCACGCTGATCACTCCCTCCCATTCCGACAACATCCTCGTCGGCATTACGCGCGACACCGTCATCCGCCTGGCGCGCGAGGAGCTGGGCATCGAGACGGTCGAACGCCCAATTGCCCGCGCCGAGCTCTACACCGCCGACGAGTGCTTCATGACAGGCACCGCCGCCCACGTCACCGCCGTCGTCGACATCGACCGGCGGCCGGTGGGCAACGGCAAGACCGGCGCGATAACGGCCCGCCTGCAGGAGCTTTACCTCGACATCATCTGCCGCAAGAACAACAAGTACGCGGACTGGTGCACGCCCGCGTAGCCGGCGACGTCATGCAGTTCCGACCCCTTCGCGCTACCGGCATCGCCCTCGGCGCCTTTGCGTCTGCCTGGGCTTTCGTCTTCGCAGCGCTGCTGCTCCTGCGCGGCGCGACGCAGCCGGTCTCCCTGTCGACCGTCTTCTGCTATCTGATCGCCGCCCTCTTCCTGGGCATCGGGGCGCTGGCGGCCTACTGGACGTGGGCCTGCGCCACGCTGCGCTACACGCTCGACCGGAACGGTCTCTCAATCCACTGGGGCTTCGTCCGGCAGGTGATACCCCTCGACAGCGTTAAGCGCCTGGCCCGCGGTGAGGTCATCGCCCTGCCGAGCATCAGCGGCGTCAACTGGCCCGGCTACCACGTCGGTCGCGCCGAGATCCGGGAGGTCGGCGAGACGCTCTTCTACTCGACGCATCGCCGCCTCGCCGACATCGTCTACGTCGTCACGCCGTCGCTGACCTACGCTGTTTCGCCGCCCGACGCGCAGCAGTTCATCAGCGACGTCGAGTCGATGCAGAAGCAGGGCGCGACGGTGCCGCTCAAGCAGGTGCCGCGCCGGCAGCCTATTGCCGACCAGCCGTTCTGGCTCGACCGCTGGGCGCAGGGCCTGGCCGTCGCCGCCGTGCTCCTCTGCGCGGCCACCTTCGGCGTCATCTTCCGCAACTACGCCGGCCTGCCCGACGCCATGGCGATCTCCTTCCCGCCGCTGGAGGTGGAGCGGATCGCCTCCAAGCATGAGCTCTTATCGCTCCCGACGACCGCTTTCGCCGTCCTCCTGGTCGGCCTCGTCGCCGGCTTCGCGATTCGGGCCTGGGAGCGGCTGGCGTCGTACATGCTGCTGGCCTCGCTCGTCGCCGTGCAGGGCGTCTTCCTCTGGGGCGCCGCCGTCGCCGTCAGCTAAACCCCAACAGCTAATAGAACTCTGCTCGCAGCGGACCAATGGGTCGACCAGCGAGAATGCGTCGGGGAGGAATAGGGGCCATCTGATGGATTTCGTAGCCGTCGACGTAGAGACCGCCAACGCAGACATCGCAAGCGTTTGCCAGGTTGGCATCGTTGCCTTCGAGAACGGCAGGATCAAAGAGTCGTGGCAGACGCTTGTGAACCCGGAAGATTATTTCGACCCCGTCAATGTTTCCATCCACGGCATTGACGGGCGCGCCGTCCGCGCCGCGCCAATATTCCCCGAGATTTATGGGACGGTTTGCAGTTGGTTCGCTGGTTCCGTTGTGGCCAGCCACACCCCATTCGACCGGCTTGCGATTGAACGAGCGGCCGAGAAATACGGCTTGGGCCAAATGTCTTGTGCTTGGCTGGATACTGCGAGAGTCGCTCGCCGTGCCTGGCCACAATTCTCACAGAGAGGCTATGGGCTATCAAGCATGGCTGCCCATTTGGGTATCTCTTTTGTTCCGCATAACGCGGAAGAAGATGCAAGGGCGGCCGGAGAGTTGCTCGTTCGAGCCGTGAAAGAGACAGGGATGGCGGTGCATGAATGGCACGAGCGGGTCAAGAAGCCGATCGGCATTGGGGGGACAGGCAAAGCCGCGATCGTAATGGACGGAAGCCCGGAAGGCGACCTCTACGGGGAGAGCGTGGTTTTCACTGGCATGTTGACGATTCCGAGGAGACTCGCAGCTCAAATGGCAGCCGACGCTGGATGCAGGGTGGCAGATTCGGTGACGGAAGGCACTACCCTCCTCGTTGTCGGTGATCAGGACATCCGGCGTCTTGCCGGCCATGAGAAAAGCTCGAAACATCGAAAAGCAGAGGGCCTGATCGCGCGAGGTGTAGCCATTCGCATCTTGGGAGAAAGCGATTTCAGGTGCCTAATAGGGCTGCAGGATTCGCCGGCTAGCCCGGGATGAGGACGGCTATCAGGTAGCCCAGCGCGAAGCAGATGGGGAATGTCAGTATCCAGGCCATGACGATGTTCTGCGCGACACCCCATCGCACGGCCGACAGGCGCCGCGTCGCGCCGACGCCCATGATCGCTGAGCCGATGGTGTGCGTGGTGCTTAGTGGTATGCCAAAACGGGAGCTAACGGTTATCGTCATAGCAGCCGCCGTCTCCGCCGCGAAGCCGTGCACCGGCTCGAGGTGCGTCAGCCGCATGCCCAGCGTTTTGATGATGCGCCAGCCTCCGAAGGCCGTGCTCACCGACATCGTCGAAGCCGCGAGTAGGATCACCCACAGCGGCACGTGGAAGTTGCTGACCGCCTCTCCCGGGTGATAGTGAATGGCGAGGGCCATCGCCATCACGCCCATCGCCTTCTGTCCGTCGGCAGTGCCGTGGCTCCAGGCCATGAACGCGGCCGAGCAGACCTGCATCGGGCTGAACAGTCGACGCGTCAGGGCCGGGCTGGCGCGCCTCAGCGCCCACATCAGGGCGAACATCAGGATGAAGGCGCCGGCGAAACCCCCGACGACCGCAACTCCCAGGCCGGTGAACACCAGCTTCCAGCCCGAAAGCAGCAGGACGTCTCTGCCGCCGACGGCGACGCCCGCTCCCGCAATGGCGGCGAGGATGCCGTGGCTCTCGCTTGTCGGCAAGCCGAAGTAGGCGGCAACGCTGCTCCAGATGATGACCGATAAAGCGGCGGCGGCTACCGTCTCCAGGTTGACAATGTTCAGGTCCACTATCCCCTTACCAATCGTCGTCGCCACGGCCGTGCCGGAGAGCGCACCCAGCAGGTTGAAGACCGCTGCCATCGCCACGGCCGTCGACGGCTTGAGGACGCGCGTGGAGACGACGGTGGCGATGGCGTTGGGCGCGTCCGTCCAGCCGTTCACGGCTTCGAAGCCAAGGATGATGATCATTGTGATTACCAGGAATGCGAATGAGTCTGTCATCTACTCCTTCTCTGCGGCAGCCCGCACACACTCAAAAAAGAAGGCCTTTCGGCCTTCTACGGTTCTCTCAGTAGCCAGCCCCACAACTCAGGCATGTCTCAGGACTATGCCCTCCAGCACGTTCGCCACGTCTTCGGCATGGTCGGTGGCCTGCTCCAACTGCTCGTAGACTTCACGCCACTTGATGATCTCCGCCGCGCTCGTCTCATTCTCGAAAAGCTCCGCAATGGCCTTGCGATAGAGGTCGTCGGCCACGTTCTCCAGCCGGTTGACCTCGACGCAGTAGGGGAGGATGTCGCGCAGTCGCTTGTGATCCTTCAGGTGGGATATCGCCTGCTCCAGCTTCACGGCCATCAGCCGCACGACGTCGGCCATCTCGCGACTCCGGTCCGTGGGTTGCGCGATCTTATAGATGCGCATCGCCGTCGCTGCGCCTTCGATGTAGTCCATTACGTCGTCCATGCGTTGTGCCAGCAGAGCGATGTCCTCTCGCTCGATTGGCGTGACGAAGGTCTTGTGCAGCAGGTTGATGATGTCGTGGGTGACGGTATCGCCGTTGTGCTCGAGCTCCGTGATGTGCCCGCTCTTCATCTCCAGGTTCTCGTAGTGGCTTACGAGGTCGCTTAGCGCCTCAGCGGCATCGACGAGATTACGGGCACCATCGTGGAGGAGGACGTAGAAGCGTTCGTTCTTGGGGAGGAAAGGAATGCTCGGCATTTTCGAGAAGAAGGGTAACACAGCCGCGCGCACGGGTCAATCGGGGTCAGACGTTGAAGAGGACGTGGAAGACGTCGCCATCCTGCACCTCGTACGTCTTGCCCTCTCCGCGCAGCGCGCCCCGCTTGCGCGCCTCCGCCAATGACCCGAGCTCCAACAACTCGTCCCAGCGAATGACTTCGCCCCTGATGAAGCCCTTCTCCATGTCGGAGTGCACGCGGCCCGCTGCCTTGACCGCCGGCGTGTTCTTCGGGACGGCCCAGGCGCGACACTCGTCCTCGCCGACGGTGAAGAAGGAGACCAACCCCAGGAGCTCGAAAGCGAGACCGCTGATGCGACCCGCCGCCGGCTCGCCGAGGCCGAGGTCGGCGCGAAACTCCGCCGCTTCTTCGTCCGACAGGTCGTTCAACTCCATCTCCAGCTTGCCGCAAAGGGCCGCCACCGCCGTCTGCGCGCCTGCCTGTCGACGGTGCTCCGCCTCTATCTCCTCCTGCCGCGACACGTCCTCTTCGCCGATGTTCAGCAGTGTGAGCAACGGCTTAGCCGATAGCAGGTTGTAGTTGCCGAGGGAGCGGACATCTTCCGTCGAAAGGCCCTGGGCGTAGAGCGGCTTCTCCTGCTCGAATCCCTCTTTGACCCGGCGCAGCAGCGCCAGCTCCCGCTCGCCTGCCTCGCGTTCCCCCGCGCGCGCCGAGCGCACGACCGTGTCCAGTCGCTCCAGCCGCCTCTCGACGATCATCAGGTCGGCGAAGACGAGCTCCAGGTTGAAAGCGTCGATGTCGCGCGCCGGGTCGACCGAGCCTTCCGGATGCGGGACGGCATCGTTCTGAAAGGCCCGGACCACGTGCACGAGGGCGTCGGCGCGGTCGAGCGCAGCCTGGACCTGTGGCGAGGGGCCCTCTCCACGACCGGCGCCGCGCCACGTCAGGCCGCCCGGGACGTCGACGAACTGGATGTCGGCGTGCGTGACCTTCTTCGGTTTGAAGAGAGCGCCCAGCTTGTCCAGCCGTTCGTCGGGCACCTTGACGGCCCCTATGTGCAGCTCCGCTTCACCCGTATAGGTGCCGGTTGGGGCGTGTCCGTGCGTCAGGGCGTTGAAGACGGTCGTCTTGCCCGAGCGAGCAAGACCCACAATCACCAGCTCCATGCCAGCCTCACATGCGAGATCGGTTCCTCGTCGGCATTGTATCACGCTCGCGAGGCGCGTCCGTCGACCTGCGACGCAGCGCTCGCCGCCCGCCGCGACTGACCCGTCGGACAGATGTCGAGCAGGGGGCAGCCCGTGCACAGCGGCTCCTTGCGACACTTCACCTTCGCGTGCCGCACGATGAGGGCGTGATACTCGTTGAACAGTTCCGTCTCCTGCGGGAGGGCGTCGGTGAAGAGCGAGCGCCAGCCGTCGTACGTATCGACGCCCGGGCGAATGCCCAGCCGGTCGAAGATGCGCCGCGTGTAGGCGTCGACGACGAATGCCGGCTTGTGAGCAGCGTAGAGGATGATGTCGTCGGCCGTTTCCGGCCCGATTCCGTACGTCGCCACGAGCGCCGCGCGCATCTCGTCTACCGGCAGCGCGAAGAGGCGCTCCAGCCTGCCGTCGAAGCGCTCCGCCAGCATCGCCGCGAACGCCTTCAGCTTGCGCGCCTTCATCCGGAAGTAGCCGGAGGACCGGACTGCCCGCTCCAGCTCCTCGTCCGGCGCCCGGAGCAGAGCGTCGAAGGATAGCAGACGCTCCTCGCGCAGCTTCGCCAGCGCCGATTCGACGTTCTTCCAGGCGGCGGACTGCGTCAGAATCGCCCCGACAACGACGACGAACGGATCGTCGCCGGCCGGCCACCAGTGCTGCGGACCGTAGAAGGCGAGGAGACGGCGGTAGACGTCGAGCAGGCGCTCTCGCATCTCCGAGCGCACCTAGCGAGGCGGTAGAGGGTGCGTGACCCACTCCGGCAGGCGCACCTCCGAAGGGGCGTCGTAGTGGGGGATGTACGGCTTGATGTCCAGCACAGGCGTCCCGTTGATGGCGTCCAGCCCCTTGACGCGCAGCACGTTGCGTCGCCGCTTTACCAGCCTGACGACGGAGATGCCGACAGGGTTCGGCCGGTGCTGCGTCCGCGTCGCGAAGACGCCCTGCAGCGGGTAGCGCGGGTCGCCACGAGGATGGCAGTGCGTGCGGTTGCGCTCGTCGTCGCTCACCTTGTGCAGGTGGAAGAGGATCACCACGTGGGAGTACCCCTCGATGCCGTCCAGCGCGCCCGTCAGGTTCTTGCGCACGATGACGTCCGACGGGACGTCCTCCCATCCCTCCATTCGCGGCTCCCGCACCCGGTTGCGGACGATGCCGATCGGCTTCAGGCCCACCGGCTCCGTCGGGATGAGCTGCTCGGGCCATAGCCCCAGCTTCGTCAGGAAGTTCTTCAGCCTGTTGCCCAGGGGCACTCGCGCCTCCTTCGCGGACCGCCGTCTTCCGCGACCGGCCCGCGGCCATCGAAAGCTTAGCACAGGAGGGAAGGCACGCCAAGATAGGTGCGCCTCTTGACAGAATGGGGCTATCGCGTCATAGATGGGCCATTCGATAGTACGAGTGTCCGACCCTGATTCGAGGAGGCGAGAGAATGAGCTGGAAGTTGTCCGGAGCAATTGCCTCGGTATTCATGTTGCTCGCTGTTCTGCTCCCGTCGTCGACACCGGCCGGTGCCAGCGATGGCCGGCCTTCCCACGGACTGCGGCCGGTAATCTTCGTCCACGGCGGCTCCGGCTCCGGCGCCCAGTTCGAATCGCAGGCGCAGCGATTCGCCAGCAACGGCTACCCCGCGGACTACATCGCCGTCTCCGAGTACGACTCCACTTACACACTGAACACCAGGGACGACGTCTGGGCGGGTATCGACAAGGTCGTCGCTGAGATGCTCGAGAAGACCGGCGCCGACCAGGTCGACATACTCGGCCATTCCCTCGGCACCGTCGTGCTCTACGGCTACCTGAACAGCTCGCCGGAGCGGGCCGCGAAGGTCGCCCACTACGTTAGCATCGACGGCCTTCCCGGCATCACGCCGCCGGGCGGAGTGCCCACGCTGGCCCTATGGGCCGGGACCGGAACCCCCGGCCGCGAGATCACGGGCGCGATAAACGTCGTCATCCCCAACCAGACCCACGTCCAGTGCGCTACTTCGCCCGAATCGTTCTTCGAGATGTACCGCTTCTTCGTCGGCAGGCGCCCATCGACGACGCACATCACGCCCGAACGCGCGGACCTGGTCAAGCTGGCCGGGCGCGCCGTCCTCTTCCCGCAGAACGTCGGCGTCCAGAATCGCACGCTCGAGATATGGGAGGTCAACGGGCGGACGGGCGCCAGGCTGGGCAACAAGCCGAAGGCCGTTTACACGATCAGCGGCGACGGCTCGTTCGGGCCGTTCGACGCCAACGGCGACCACCACTATGAATTCGCGCTCGTCGATCCCGGCAAGCCAACGCATCACTTCTACTTCGAGCCCTTCCCGCGGAGCGATTACCTGATTCGTCTGAACACGCAAGACCCAGGCGCGGGCCTCGACGCGCTCGCGGACGTGAGCGATCGCCAGACCGACCTGATCATTGTGAGATACAAGGAGTTCTGGGGCGACCAGGGCGCTCAGAACGACGTCCTCGAGGTCGAAGGCACAAACGTCGTTAACGCCGCCACCTGTCCCATAGACAAGCGGGTGAACGCGATAT
>JBGQNJ010000031.1:0-8364 GCA_041501065.1 Dehalococcoidia bacterium | reverse complement strand
CGAAGCGGGCGTGTCGCACGTGGTCACCGGGCGCGAACGCCGGCTCGGATGGCATCGGCGACAGCGGCTCGCTGTCCGGCGACGCCGGCCGGTGGAAGGCGCGCAGGTGTGTTCGGGTCCCGGCCATCGCTGCCTGGCGGCCCGTCGACTCCGGCACGGTCACCAACTCCTGCGGTATGTCCTTCAGGAAGCGCGACGACGGGTTGTGCGTCGCCATGCCCATGTGGTGTCGACGGAACGCCCGCACCAGGTACAGGCGCTCCTTCGCCCGCGTGATGCCGACGTATGCCAGGCGGCGCTCCTCCTCCATCTGCGCCGGCTCGTCGAAGGAGCGGATGTGCGGCAGCAGGCCCTCCTCCAGCCCGACGATGAAGACGACCGGGAACTCCAGCCCCTTCGCGGCATGGAGCGTGATCAGCGTGACCGCGTCCACTTTCTCGTCGTACTCGTCGGTGTCGGTCATGAGGGCGGCTTCTTCCAGGAACGTCGGCAGGGCGGCCTCAGGCGCAAACTCGTCGTACTGGGCGGCGACGGTGCGCAGCTCCTGGACGTTGTCCCAGCGGTCTTCGCCATCCTCGAACTCCGACGTCAGGTACTGCCGGTAGTCGATGCTTTCCAGCAGCCGGCTCAGCAGGTCCGAAACGGTCAGCGAAGGCGCCTCGGCGATCAGGTCGTTCAACAGCTCGAGGAACGCCAGCAGCGCCTTGACCGTGCGGGACGCGAAAGGATGCGTGTGTTTGCCGTCTTCCGCCCGCTCCTCGTCGGCGACGAGTTGCAGCGCGGCGTAGGCGGGCACGCCCATCTCGCTTGACCAGCGCGATAGCTCCTCCAGCGTCCGCTGCCCGATCCCGCGCGCCGGCACGTTGATGACGCGCGTCAGGCTCAAGCTGTCGAACGGATTGTGGATGAGACGCAAGTAGGCGATGACGTCTTTCACCTCGCGACGCTCGTAGAAGCGCGTGCCGCCGACGAGCCGGTAGCGCAGGTTCTCGCGGACGAACACTTCCTCCAGCGGCCGCGACTGCGCGTTCGTGCGGTACATGACGGCTATGTCGCCGTAGTGATGGTCGCCGGAGCGCACCAGGCTCTGCGCCTCGGCGGCGACGAACTCCGCCTCGTCCTCCTCGTCATACGCCTCGTAGGCGACGATGGGCGTGCCGGGGCCTTTCTCCGTCCACAGCTTCTTCTCTTTGCGCTGCTGGTTGACGCTGATGACGGAGTGCGCGGAGTCGAGGATGTTCTGCGTCGAGCGGTAGTTCTGCTCCAGGTAGACAACATGCGCGTCCGGGTAGTCGCGCTCGAAGTTGAGGATGTTGCGCAGGTCGGCGGAGCGCCAGGAGTAGATCGACTGGTCGGGGTCGCCGACGACGCAGATGTTGCGATGCAGGCCGGCGAGCTGTCGCGCCAGCACGTACTGCGCGACGTTCGTGTCCTGGAACTCGTCGATGAGGACGTAGAGGTAGCGCTCCTGGTACTTGCGCAGCACGTCCTCCTCGTGGCGGAAGAGCAGCGCCGTCTTGAGCAGCAGGTCGTCGAAGTCGAGAGCGCTGTTCGCCGCCAGGGCGGCCTCGTAGCGCTCGTAAGCGCGGGAGACGATCTCCTCGAAGTAGCTCGCGACCGTCTGGGCGTAGCTCTCGGGCGTCGCCAGCTCGCTCTTCGCCTTGGAGATGGCGGAGAGCACGGCGCGCGGCTGGTAGCGCTTGGGGTCGACCTGCATGTCCGCCAGGACGCGTCGCATCAGCGTCATCTGGTCGGCGTCGTCGTAGATGACGAAGCCGCGGGCGACGCCGGCGCGTTCGCCGTCGATTCGCAGCATGCGGGCGCACACGGCGTGGAACGTGCCGAGCGTCAGCGCTCGTGTCCTCTCGCCGATGAGGCCGTAGACGCGGTCGCGCATCTCGCGCGCGGCCTTGTTCGTGAAGGTGACGGCGAGTATACGGTACGGGTCGACGCCGCGCTCGGCGACCAGGTGGGCGATTCGATGGGCGATGACGCGCGTCTTGCCGCTACCCGGCCCGGCGAGTATGAGCAGCGGCCCTTCGGTGGTCTGCACGGCCTCTTGCTGAGGCGGATTGAGTCCCTCGAGAACGTCCATACTTAGGTCTGCTCAACGGGAAAAGATAGGTGGAACCTCTACGTGGCAGACTCATTCTAGCACCGGCGTTTCCCCGGCTCAACGAGGGTACTCGGCAATGACAATAGTTCCGAGGGCATGCTATAATCGCCGCGATGGTAGGGGTTCTGCCATCGAGGCAATGGTACCCCAGCGTTGGAGGAGATGACGGCTATGCTGGCTCTGTGGGGACCGTTCTCCGATTGGGAAGAAGTGATAATGCTCGTCGTCGCCCTCGCGGCGTCCTACTGGGCGATCCTCTGGCTCAGCGCTGTCATCTGGACCTATCGGGACATGCGCGACCGCGGCAGCGACGCGCTCTCCCAGGGCGTCGCCGTTCTCCTCGTGCTCGTATTTAACCTGCCGGGCCTCATCCTCTACCTGATACTGCGTCCCCACGAGACCCTGGGCGAGGCGTACGTGCGCAACCTCGAGACAGAGGCAATGCTGCACGAGATGAACGAGCAGGAGGTCTGCTACGCCTGCCAGAAGCACATCCGGCCCGACTTCGCCTACTGCCCCCACTGTCGCACGCGGCTGCAGGAAGCCTGCGCCAACTGCGGCAAGCCCATCAACCTGAATTGGGCTATCTGCGCCTACTGCGGTCGCGAGCGATTGGCGGGCGCCATGCCCACCACTTCGCGACCCGCCGCGACGCGCGCGCCCGCCGAACCCGCGCAACCGGCCCCGGCCACGGCACCCGCGCCTCTGCTTTCGGTGACGCCGCTATCGCCGGAGGCCGGCGCTTCGAGCTCAGACGCTGCCTCAGGCGACGTCCCAGGGCTATAGCTGCAACCGCTGAGAATGCCCTAGCCGAGGCTGGAAAGTCTCGGCTACGTTGTCTTTCAAGACCCTCGGCGCGGCGCCCGTGCCGGCATCGAGCGGATTGGCCTCGAGTGATGCTATCATTGGGCTACATTCGTTGATCGCGAAGGAGCACCGCATGGCATCCATAACGGTTGTCGTCGCCGACGCGCCCTACGGCAAAGAGCGCTTCTACAGCGCCCTGCGCTTCTTGCTCGTGGCGCTGCATGAGGGCCACAAAGCGAACCTCTTCCTCCTGGAAGACGCAGTATTTGCCGCGAAGAAAGGGCAGGCGCCGCCCGAGATGCCCGTTGGCGATGCCGGCATGCCTAATTGCGAAGACCTTCTCAACGCGGCAATCGCCGAGGGGCTGGTTGTCAGGGCATGTCGTGTCTGCTGCACGGAGCGCGGCCTGCGCGACGACGAGGTCATCGCCGGCGTGCAGATCGGGACAATGCTGGACCTTGTCAACTGGGTCGTCGAGAGCGACAAGACACTCTTCTTCTAGGCCCGTCGAAGGCGGAAGGAACGATAGGATGGCTCTGGAGATACGGCCAATCAGCAGCGACGAGTTGGAGGAGTTCACCTTCGCCAACCTCTACGCCTTCAACCAGGACCGCCGGCCGGAAGCGCTCCACGAAGCGACAATCAGGGCAAGGGAGAGAGCCGACTTCGAGCTGCCGCTGGCCGCCTTCATCGACGGACGCCTGGCGGCCGGCCTGCGCGCCATCCCGCTGACGATGCGCATCAACGGCGCAGAGCTACCGATGGCCGGCATCGCGGGCGTGGCCTGCCTGCCGGAATACCGTCGCCGCGGCTACGCGGGCGCTCTCCTCCAGCGAGCCCTGCTCGACATGCACGAACGCGGGCAGCTCCTGTCCGCGCTCTACACGCCTCACATCGCCCTCTACCGACGCTACGGCTGGGAGATCGCGGCGCGCAATATCCGCTACTCATTTGCCGCCAAGGACGTGAAGACAATCGTGCCGCCGCCGTCGACGGGACGCCTTCGCCGCGTGACGGTCGACGAGTGGCCGGCGCTGAACGCCCTCTACGAGGAGTACGTCGCGTCGCGGAACTGCGTCATCGTCCGGTCGGAGGACTGGTGGCGCCGGCGCGTGTTCGGCTGGGAGCACGAGGTCACGGACGCGGCGGTCTGGGAGGATGGCGAAGGGCGGCCGCGCGGCTACCTCATCTACACGACGCGCGCGGGGCAACCCCCCGACAGGCCGTGGCCGCAGAGCCGCCTCTGGTTGCGCGAGCTGGTGACGCAGGACGCGGACGCCTACGTCGCCCTCGTCAACTACCTGCTGTCCCACGACATCCACGACCGCATCGAGATGTCAGTCCCGCCGGACGATCCGCTGCTCAGCCTCCTCGACGACCCGCATCGCGTCCGCATCGAAGCGTGGTCGTCTCTCATGCTGCGCATCGTCGACGTGGCCGCGGCGCTGCGAACGCGCGGCTGCCGGCCTCAGACCGAGGAGCGGCGTTTCACGCTCGCCGTGCGGGACAAGGTGCTGCCCTGGAACGACGGCACGTGGCGTGTGGAGGCGATGGAGGACCGCCTGAGCGTGGAGCCGGACGAAAGACCAGCCGACTTGACGCTGGATGCGACGGTGCTCGCGGCCGCCTTCGACGGCCACCTGTCGATCCGTGAAGCCGCGCGCGCCGGTCTCGTCGAGGTCACGAACGCCGCCGCGCTGGACGCCGCAACCGCCGTCTTCTCCCTCGACCGGCCGCCCTTCTGCCTCGACTACTTCTAGTGCTCGGCCCTCAGGCCCTGCGCACCTTCAGCGGTACGGCGCCGGCTCGCGCAGCTCCTCCACGGACCTGGATGTAACAAAAATGCGACGCATGAGCGTGAATCATGGGACGGCGTCTTGACAGCGGCGGAGGCGACGCTTAGGCTCTAGATCAACGCGGCTGAAGGGGAGGGGGACGAAGGGTTAATGGGAGGCCACCGGCACAACAAGTCCCGCCGTCGGAGGTCAGCCGATGTTTCTTAGAGAACGGATCACAAGGCGCCGCTTCATCGCCATGACCGCCGTGATGGCCGGAGCGGCGGCTGCCAGCCTCGGCGCGAGCAGTTGCGAGCCGCCTGCCCCCAATCCACCCGTTCCCCTACGCGGCCGTGCCAGGGGTATGCCCCATCTGGCCTGGGCCTGGCACTTCGGCGTCGACGGCCCGCCGGAGCGCATCGCCTCCGTGCTTGCGCAGAACAACATGGGGCTCATCCTCAAGAGCCACAACGGCACGGAATGGATGTCCAGGTGGGATTCCTCTGATTTCGCCATCACCGGTCCAGGTAGGGTGGCGACACTATCGAACTACTTCGAAAAGTATGGCATCCCGTTCCACACTTATTGCGTCCTTCAGGGCCTGGACCCGCAGCGCGAGGCGGCAATGTGCGCCGACGTCATCGGTGCCGGCGCTCGGAGCATCTTCATCGACGTCGAGCCCTGGTCCGGCTACTGGCAGGGCACGCCGCAGGCCGCGCAGTACTTCGGCCAGGAGTTCCGGCGGCTTCAGCCTGACGGCACGCTTCACCTCTGCGTGGAGCCGCGCCCGTGGGTCATCCCCAGGATCCCGATGGCCGAGTTCGCATCGTTCTGCCAGGGGATTGCCCCCATGGTCTACTGGGAGACATTCAACACGTCGGAGAACGTGCGATACTTCGAAGCCAACGGATACCCTCCGGGGCCGGCAGGCATTTGCCCTGAGTTCCTGCTCGACGTGTCCTACAGCCTGTTCGCCGGCTACAATCTCCCCATCTATCCCGTCGGCCAGGGCGCATCGAGCTATGACGCCTGGGTGCGCTTCATGTCCCGCGCCTATCAGTTGAACATGGGGGCGGTCTCCGTCTGGCGATACGGCGTCTCCAATCAGGACATCTGGCCATTGCTTCGATACGTCCAGCCGCGACCGCCCGTGACCTGGGACGAAGCGCCGGGCCTGGCTATCGGTTCCACCGCTACTGTTGCCAACACCGGCGCCTGCCTCAACGTGCGCGAGCGCCCGGCGGCGACAGGCCGCGTCGTGGACTGCCTGTTCGACGGGGCAAAGGTGGCCCTGCGCGATGGCCCCGTCGACGCGGACGGCTATCGCTGGTGGCTCGTCGAGGTCCGTAACATCAAGGGCTGGGCCGCGGAGAGCGATTCGCGCGGCAACGTCTGGCTGCTGTCCTCTTGATCCCCTAGGCATTCATTCGTCCCCTCTGTCAGGCCGGAGCAGGATTCGCTCATTGCTACTTGGGCTGCGCCGCGACGCGACTGTTACATTTCCGTTGCACTTTCGAAACGACTTCCGTCGTTCGTCTGGCCTATTCTGGTGCGGTGGGGGAGTCAGACCAGCGACGGAGGTGAGGCTTTGACATAACGGGCGCCATCTTCCCCAGACCAGGATAGTCAGAGACTGATGGAGGTAGTGACATGAAGAAGCTCTTGATACCGGTGATGATCGCCGCCGCCCTCGCGCTCGCGGTCGTGGGCGTAGGCGCGGGGTTCGCGCAGCAGGACAACGGAGCCGCCGACACGTTCCTGTCGAAGGTCGCCGCCAAGCTCGGCATCGGCGAGGACAAGCTGAAAACGGCCGTCGACGAAGCCTACAGCGAGACGATCGACGAGCAGGTTGCCGCGGGGCAGCTCACGCAGGACCAGGCCGACAGGCTGAAGGCGCGCGGGTTCGAGCTGGCGCCCATGTTCGCGCCGCGCGGCGGACGCGTGGGCGGCGCCCACCTGATGGAGTCGGCGGCGACGGTGCTGGGCATCAGCGCGGATGACCTGATGACGCAGTTGCGTGACGGGAAGTCGTTGGCGGACGTGGCCGGGGCCCAGGGGATCAGCGTCGATAAGCTGAAGACCGATCTCCTGGCGCAGGTCAAGACGGAGCTGGACACGCTGGTCAGCGACGGCAAGATCACGCAATCGCAGGCCGACGACGTCTACTCGCGGACGGAGAGCAACATCGATACGATTATCAACGCGACGGGGCCCTTCCGGGGCGGTTGCCCGCCCGGCGGACCAGGGCCGGGACCAATGTCGGGATCGTCGGATAGCGCGACGCCCGGGAGCGCGGTACAACCTGAGACGGGACTGTAGCAGAGGGTCTTTCGGGCGTTGCGATTGGGGGCTGGACTTGGTCCAGCCCCCAATCGTATTCGGCAACGGTCAGTTGTCTTGACCGAACGGCATCTCGATCCCCGAAGGATTGGAGCGGTACCTGAGCCACTGCACAGTCGCGTTCTCAGGCACCTCGAACGCGATGGTTCCTTCGCTCTTGCCGCCTATTGAAACGTCCCTGAGAAAGGCCAGGTCGGTGGCGCCGACTTCGGGCACGATCTTCGGCGCATATTCGTGTCCTTCCCAGGTCCTCAGTCGAAAATCGGCGGCCTTGAGGTAGCGATTGCCGACGTTCTCCAATGCCGTCTGGATGGTGATGTAGCGCTTGCCGGCCGGAGCCTTCCCTTCGCCGGTGATCGAAACGGCAGGGTCGTCGATCCGCGCGATAGAGACTCTGGCGGCGATATCGCCGTTGGCAACCTCGCTGGATGTCGGGGCCTCATAAGGGGAGACGGAGCTGCCCACGCTACTCGTCGAAATGCCGCAACTTCCGAGGACGAGCGCGAGCACGCCGAAACCGACGAGGAACACAATCGCGGCGAGGGCAACGACGCCAAGGACCAGATAGACACGTTGCAGCGCGTTGAGGCCCTTTGAACGTGGCGCCTCGATCCTGGACAACTGATCGAGGATCATGTCGCGTCTCTCCTGGTACTCCGACTCGGTTATCGTCTCCTTTGCCCTGAGTTGCTGAAGCTCGCGCAGGCGCTCTTCGAACACCGACATTCGACTCCTCCAATCGAGCGGCCTTTCATCCTAGTCACATGAGCCAAGTCATGCTACGAGCAAAAGGGCCGGCTGTCAAGACGGGAATTGCTTCGGCCGAAAGACGAACCGAGTGCAAAGCATGCTAGATGGGCAGGCTGGCCTTGGGCGCCACTGGCTTGTCGATGCTGGTGGCATTGGCTATAATAGTGGCGCTCCGCGGCGGAGCGAGAGCGGAGCCAGGAGCGGAAGTAGCTCAGCGGTAGAGCACCTCCTTGCCAAGGAGGGGGTCGCGGGTTCGAATCCCGTCTTCCGCTCCAACGCCGAAGTGGCGGAATAGGTAGACGCGACAGTCTCAAAAACTGTTGGGGGGCAACCCTCGTGCCGGTTCGATCCCGGCCTTCGGCACCACTTCACGTGATCGACGTGGAAGGCGGGACGCACCCGCCTTCATTAGCGTAGACCGATTCGCTGCCGAGTGGTGTAATGGTAGCACCAGGGACTTTGGATCCCTTAGTCCAGGTTCGAGTCCTGGCTCGGCAGCCAGGCAACACTAGACGCGTATCGGGCGCTCCCCGATAGCTCAATCGGTAGAGCGGGCGGCTGTTAACCGCTAGGTTG
>JBGQNJ010000030.1:0-8390 GCA_041501065.1 Dehalococcoidia bacterium | reverse complement strand
TGATGGCGAAGAACTACCTTCACACCGGCTCACAGGGTTACGGGTGGCTGATGACAGGTGTAGGCATCGGCGCCTTCTTCAGCGGGCTGGTAGTGGCGAGGTTCGCGGACGCGCGGCGCCGGGGTCTGATCGAGAGCTTGGCGCTCATCCTTTATGTGTCGATGATCCTGGCATTCTCTTTCTCGCGCATCTACTTGCTTTCGCTCGTTCTCTTGATAGTGGGCGGCATCGGCTTCCTCACGTTCACCGCGTTCAACCAGACCCTCGTGCAGCTCCACGTCGAGGACGAGTATCGCGGCCGCGTGCTCTCGCTGTACACGATGTCGCAGGGACTGAACCCGTTCGGCTCCCTGATGATGGGATTTGTCGCGCAGAGGTATCTGGGCACGCCGCATACCATCGCGGTCTTCTGCCTGGCGGCGCTGGTCCTCTCCCTGTTCGCCGGCCTGGCGTCGCGGGACGTGCGTTCGCTCTAGCCGCGTCTCCCCCAGTCGACGGAGCGAACGGTGGCTTTGCCCACCTGTGCTATGATTTGACCGAGTCTCTCTGACTCGCCAGCTCTCGCGACCCGACGACTGTGAACCGTGCGAAGATGATGGGACCCGAGCGTCACGATGCGTCCACTCACGGACGCCATCGGCGGATTTCCTTCGTCAGGCTGCTGTGGCTGGCGCTGCTCGTCGCTGTGGTCGCGGCCGTCGCGACGAACTTCCACGAAGCGAAGCAGATCTTCGATGAGTTGCGATCGGCGCGGACCCCGTTCGTGGCGGCTACGGTCGTCGTCGAAGTCCTCTTCGTCCTCAACCTGACGTTCTTCTACGTAACGACCTTCTGGGCGACCGACCTGCGCGCTTCGCCGTGGCGCTTCGTTTTCATCACGCAGGCATCCTACTTCGTGAACCTCGTGTCGAAGACGGCCGGCATAGGTGGAATAGCGTTCTACCTCCAGGAAGCACGACGGACCGCCCAGCCGGTCGCACGGGTGAGCGCCGCCTACATGGCTGCGTACGTTCTCGGATACGCGGCGTTCCTCGTCGTGCTCGTGACGGCGCTGGTCCTGCTTTACGTCCAGGGCTCGCTGACGAGGGCGGAGCTCGTCGCCTCCGGGGTCATCGCAGCGATCATCATCGTTGCCGGCGCCGTTCCCGTCGCCGCGATAAGCAGCCGGCGAGCGCTGGAGCGCGTCTACCTGCTCGCGTTGAGGCCGCTGAACGCCGCCGCCCGGCTCCTCCGGCGTCCGCCGCTCGTCGATGTCGAATCGGCGCGCGCGTCGGCGGGTGAGCTGTACGATGCCTTCACCTTCGTCCGGCGACGACCCGCGAGGTATCTGATACCGTTCTTGCACGCTCTGGGCATCGAAGTACTGGCGGCCGTGCTGCTCTACCTGATGGCCCACGCCGTGCACGCGAACATCAGCGTCCAGCAGGCGCTTTCGGCGTATGCCATCTCCCTGCTGTTCTCGCTGGTCGCCATCACACCGTCGGGGATCGGCTTCGTCGAGGTCTCGCTGAGCGTGCTGCTCGTCTCCTTCGGCGTCGACCGAAATGCGGCAATCGCGGCGGCGATAGGGTATCGCGCCTTCGAGTTCTGGCTACCGGTGGCGCTGGGCGCCGCCAGCCTGCCCGTCCTGCATCGAATTCAGCGGATCCCGGAAGAGAGATGAACGCTGCCCGCCCGCGCCGCTCCCAACGACGCCTCATCGCCGCGGCCGTCGTCCTGCTCGGCCTGCTGAACATAGCGATCGCAGCGCTGCCGCATCCATTCATGGGGTTCGGCCAGTTCAGGCACCTGGTACCCGGCGACGTGGTCAACGGCGGCAGGTTCATCCTCGTTATCCTGGGCATCCTCCTCGTCGCGACGGCGCCGGGACTGTGGACGGGCAAGCGCGTCGCCTGGGCTGTCGCGTTGGCGTGCGCCGGCGGGTCGGTGCTTGCCCATTCCATCAAGAACGTGAATTTGCCGGGCATGGGCGCCGGCATCGCCATGATCATCGTGCTGGCAGCCGCGCGACGCGATTTCCCCGCCCGCAGCGACCCGCCGACGGCCCGTCGCGGGCTGATCATGCTCATCGGCGGACTGGTGTTCGTCTATTTCTACAGCACTCTCGGCCTCTACTTCCTCGACCGCGAGTTCGTCCACCCCATCTCGCTCCCGCAGGCCCTAAAGGAAAGCCTGCGCCTGATGTTCATCCTGCCGGCGAGCCAGGCGGCGCCCAAGACCAGGCACGGCAGCTGGCTCGTCGATTCTGTGCGCGTCGCCTTTCTCTTCGTCATGGTCCTGGGCCTGCTCCAACTGGTGCGACCCGTCATCTATCGCGCGTACACGACCCGACGCGAGCGCGAGCGCGTCCGCGCACTGCTGGAGAAGTACGCCGATTCCTCCATCGCCTACTTCGCGCTCCTGCCGGACAAGTCGTACTTCTTCTCGGACAGCGGTAACGCCGTCATCGCTTACAGAACGGTCGGCGCAAACGCCATCGCCATGGGCGACCCGATAGGCGACGAGACGGAGTTCCCGGAGTTGCTCTCGGCGTTCCTGGAGTACTGCGATCTGAACGGCTGGGCGTGCGCCTTCCACCAGGCCAGGCCGAAGTACCTGGGCCTGTACGAGGCGCACAACCTCAAGCACCTGAAGATCGGCGAGGAGGCCATTGTCCCGGCCGCGGAGTTCAGCCTGGAAGGGCACGAGATGAAACGCTTGCGCTCCACCGTCGCGCGGTTCGAGCGCGAAAGCTACCGGACGGAGGTGCTGTCGCCGCCGCATCGCATCACGCTGCTCCAGCGTCTGCGCGAGATATCCGACGAGTGGCTGGCTCTCGGCAAGCGACGGGAGCGGACGTTCACTCTCGGCTACTTCGACGAGGCGGCGCTCCAGGAGTGCGACATAATGGTCGCGCGCGCTCCCGAGGGCCAGATCGTCGCCTTCGCCAGCATCATCCCCTCATACAACATGGCGGACGGCAACTTCGACATGCTGCGCTACAGCGGCGAACTGCACGGCCTCTCCGATTTCCTCCACGTCTCTCTCATCAACCACTTCCGCGACCAGGGGCGGCCGGGAATGAACCTTGGCCTGGCGCCCTTCAGCGGCATCGAGCGCGGCGACGCGAGTTCGCCCGTCGGGCGGGCGATGCGTCTGCTTTACTCGTACGGCGGCTTTCTGTTCCGCTCCAAGGGCCTGCGAGAGTTCAAAGGTAAGTTCCGACCGCGTTGGGAGCCCCGCTACCTCGTCTATAGCGGCGACTTGCAACTGCCCGGTATCGCCCTGGCGGTGGCGCGCGCCGGCGAACTGCGCGACCGGCAGCGACTATTGGCAAGCGGCGACATCGCAGAAGCGATGCGACGTCGCGGAGCCGTACGCGACACGCTGCGGCGCTATCTGCGCCTCTTCCCCGGCGCGATCATCTTCGCCCTGCTGATGCTCTTCATCTCGGCCCTCACGACGGCCCTCAAGGCCGGCGACCTGGACATCGAGAACGCCCTGGGGCTGAGCGTCCACGCCCTGAAGACGGGCCGCCTCTGGGTGATCCCGATTGCGACGCTCGTGCAATCGGAACCGCACATCAAGTGGGTGATGCCGTTGTTCGTCTTCAGCACGATAGCCCTGCTGGAATACCAGATCGGGACGCTGCGAGCGGTCGCGACCTTTTTCCTTACCGATTGGATCAGCTCGCCCCTTACCGCGCTGATCATCTGGGGCTTGGGCAGCGCGGGCCTGGCGACGGCGCAGCGACTGGAGAACGTGGGCGGTACCGGCGCGTCGGCGGCGGGATTCGGTGCCCTCATTGCAGCCTGCCTTCTCCTGCGGCAGCCTTGGCGCCGTCTCATGCTCGGCGGCGTCGGTGTCTATCTCGTCGCCCAGTTCACGTTCGAGCGACTCGACGTGTCAATCGCGCACGTCATCGCGGCATCGCTGGGGCTGGCGATGGCCTGGCTCTTCTGGCGAAGGCACGTCGTGCGGGAGGTGAACACGGATGAGCTGTGGTTGACGCGACCGTTGATCGCGCTGTGGCGGATGCTAAAGAGAGAGCGGGCGCCATGACGCCCGCTCGATTGCCTGTCGCCTGCCGCGGCGATTACGTTGCCGGGCTTTCCAGAGCCGCCATGGTGCGGAAGAAGCGACGGCCCAGCTCGTAGAGCTCCGGCGGCACGGACCACGTCTTGCCCGCAATCTCCGACAGCGGCACCGAGACGATCTCCTGACCCTTCAAGGAAGTCATGCAGCCCAGGATGTCGCGGTGCAGGAAATCCACTGCCGCCGAGCCCATCAGCGTGCTGATGTAGCGGTCGCGGACCGACGGCGTGCCGCCTCGCTGGAGATGGCCCAGCACTGTAACGCGCGTGTCGATGCCCGTACGCTGCTCGATCTCGTCGGCGACGCGCTGGCCGATTCCCCTGTCGGCGAGACGGACGTGGCCGAACTGGTCCGACGCATCGACCTCCGCTTTCGGCACCTCCAGCCCTTCGACCTGCGTGCCCTCCGCTATCGCCATGACGCTAAAGCGGTGCGTCGCGATGTGCTGGGCGGCGTGCTCGATGATGTAGTCGATGTGGACAGGCACTTCAGGGATGGCGATGAAATCGGCGCCGCCGGCGAGGCCGCCGACGACCGCGAGCCAGCCGGTATCGCGTCCCATGACCTCCGTAACCATGATGCGTGCGTGCGACTTCGCCGTTGAGAGCAGGCGGTCGAGCGCGTCAGCGACGACGCCGGTGGCGGTGTCGAAGCCGATGCAGAAGTCAGTGCCGGGCACGTCGTTATCGATGGTCTTCGGTATGCCGACGACCTTGACGCCGGCCTCGTGCAGTTTTGCCGCGACGCTCAGCGTGTCGTCGCCGCCGATAGCTACCAGCGCGTCGACGGCGTGCCGGCGCAGGTTGCGGATCACTTCGTCTAGGCTGTCCTTGCTACGCCCGGGATTGGTGCGCGACGTGCCGAGCATGGTCCCGCTTTCGTGTAAGATGTCGCGCACCTCGATGGGGGTAAGGGTGTGCATCTCTCCCTCGCCCGTGAGGCCGGACCAGCCGTAGTGGATACCGCAGACCTCATCGTCCATCGTCCAGCCGCGCTGGGCCACGGCGCGGATTGCGGCGTTCAGGCCGGGGCAGTCGCCGCCGCCGGTAAGTACTGCTATACGCAACTTGTCACCTCTTCCTAAGGAGAACTGAGACGCGGAAAGTGACCACGCCGCCGTCCGGGGTCGCGGTCTCCCTTCAGAATATACGCTGTGCTGCTTCTTGTCACGCCTGGCGGTCGGGCTGCGGGCGTTACTGGTAGACGGGCGACGACGCCTTCATGAAGCGGTACATCATGCGCATCTCGGCGATGCGTTTGCCGCCGGTGTCGTCGAGATGGGCGTCGTACCACAGGAACTCCGTCTTCGGCGACTGGCCCAGGGCGACAATGGTCCCGCCGCTTCGATACGGCCGGCCAGCGAACATGGGACCGTTGACGTTGCGGATTTCGATCGCGCCGTACAGAGGCACGGCTTCGGCCTGCTGGACCGCGCGGAGGTACGCATCGCCAGCCGTCCGCATTAGGTCGACCATGTGACAGGGCGTCGCCAGGCCATCGCCCCAGGGTGAGTCGCCCCCGTACCAGGGAAGCGGGTCGGTGATGACGCCGAGGCGGCTCTCCAAGATGGGCGGTGTGACTTCGACCGGCACCTCCGGGAAGCGATCGCCGACGGACGCTTTCGCGAGAATGCGCAGCTCCCCCGGTGGGTAGCGGTCGATGTCGCGGCTCATGAGCGCGGAAACGGCAGCGGGATCGCCGACCGACGCCGTGCCCTCGCCGATGCGGTGTCCGTCGGGGCGCTCAGCCCAGGCTTCGACCTGCACATTCACTTCCCCCGCCGGCGGAACAGCGACGACTGCCCGTACCTCTTCGCGGTCGACGGTGGGATCGAGGAAGTAGATAGACAGGCTGCCCCGTTCGAACCAGCGCGGCCCGAACGCCTTCAGAAGGACGGGTGGGAAGAGCTCGAAGTGAATCGAGCCGGCGACGGTGCCGCCGCGGAACCCCAACTTAGAGGCCATGTTGTCGTCGTGGATGCTGCCGACGATGTGGATCGCGGAGTTAACCGGCCGCCGCCACTGCCCCAAGTAGAGTCCGTCACGCTCTTCGATCTCGTCGGTTATCGACTGGATGTTCCGCAGCATGTCTCGGCCCTTTCTCCCCGCAGACCGTTCATGCTCGGCGACAGTCCGCTCGCGGCGATTATACGCGGCTGTCTCCGCCGGTCAACAGGCCGGTCGAACCCTAGACCGAGAGATAGGGGTTCCTTAGGCGGGTCGTCGGGGGACGGTCTGATTGTCGGGCCACCAGAACGCCTCTTAGCATGTTTGGTAGCTTGCCGGTCAGCCTGGCAGGAGCCGGCAGCACGATGCCGTAACCACGTGACGCGAGAGGAGTCTACAAGATGAAACGGGTCTCACTATCCCTGGCGGGTATCGCGCTTGCGGCCATCATGGCCATCGGCCTCTACAGCCGCCTCACCACCGCCAATGACATCGCCCACTACCAGACATTCTTCGACACCGATGTCGCCACGGACGGGTACGGCGGCATGCGCGACATAGGCACGGGCACGATCACACTCAGCGGCGTGTCCGGCACAGTCACCACAGCGTTGCTCTACTGGCACGGGCCCACGGACTCGACGGATCCCGATGCCAACGCGACGGTCACGTTCGCGGGACAAGAGATCACGGGCGCGAACATCGGTTTCTCTTCCGACAACTACTGGGACTATGACAACAGTCAGGCTTATCGCGCCGACGTGACATCGCTTGTCACCGGCAACGGCGATTATGCCCTCGCCGACTTCACGAAGGCCGATGCGAACGTCAACGGCGCATCGCTGATCGTCTTCTTCGACGATGGCAACGACACGAACAACCGCGACGTGGTCGTCTTCGACGGCAACGACTCCACCTACACGAATGTCTACGACGCCAACGGCTGGAACGTCAGCCTCTCCGGCATCGACTATACGTCCGGGAGCGCGAGCATCGAGCTGCACGTAAGCGACGGCCAGGTGTTCGAGCCACTCAACGACGGCGCTCTCATTCTGAACGGAGGCACTGTGCTGGAGCCTGCTGGTGCGATCTTCGATGGCGACTCCGTGCCCAACGGCCCCAGCGCGGAGGACACTGGCGGCGGCCTCTGGGACATCAAGTCCTACACCGTCACCGGCGAACTGACACCCGGGCTGAACACGCTCACTCTCACTTCGGCCCATTCCTACGATTGCCTGTCTCTGATCGTCGCTCTCGTGGACTTGCCGGCGGGCGCGGCGCCCACGGAGGAGCCCACAGTTGCGCCTACGGTCCGGCACAGGCGGTCGACGGCGACGGCGACTGCAACTGCAGCACCAACGGCGACGCCACTGCCCCCGTCGCCGACAATTCAGCCTCTGCCGCCATCTCCCACAGCATCCGTGGGTGTGCAGATAACCGTTCCACGAACCGGAGACGGCCCGGAGACGGATGCCTCGCCGGGCTGGCTGCCGGCGGCATGCCTTCTCGTCGCGATGAGCGGAGCAGTGGGACTTGCCGGCGGCCTGGTCAGGTTCAAGAAGAGCGAGCGCGCCAAGTAGCATCCCATCGGAAGACCGAGTGATCTATCAGGCGACGAGCCGGCAACGGCTCGCCGCCTTCCCTATCTGGGGCCGCGCCTCTTGACCCGCGAAACCGCCGATGAGATAGTGGCATCCCACGTCGCCATGACAGGAGGCAAGGACGATGAAAGCAGCAGTCTACTACGAGAACGGCCCGCCTGACGTCTTCCGCTACGAGGACGTGCCCGATCCCGCATGTCACCCTAACGGCGTCCTCATCGACGTCAAGGCCATAAGCATCGAAGGCGGCGACCTGCTTAATCGCGCCGGCGGCCCGATGCCGTCGCGGCCGCACATCGTCGGCTACCAGTGCGCGGGCACCGTGCGAGAAGTCGGCGCCAACGTCAGCGACCGTGCCGTCGGGCAGCACGTGGTCACCTTCGTGGCATACGGCTCGCACGCGTCGATCGTCTCGGCGCCGGCGATGTCCACCTGGCTGGTCCCGGACGGGCTCGACTTGGAACGGGCCGCCTGCGTGCCCATCCCGTTCGGCACGGCCGACGACGCCCTCTTCGAGTTCGGACGCCTGACGGCGGGCGAGACGGTGCTCATCCAGGCCGGAGCCGGCGGCGTCGGGCTGGCGGCGATCCAGCTTGCCAAGCGCGCCGGCGCAACGGTCATCGCCACCGCCTCCAGCGACGACAAGCTCCGCCGCCTCACCGAGTTCGGCCTCGACCACGGCATCAACTACACGACGGAGGACTTCGTGGCCGCCGTCGGAAAGCTGACGGATGGACGCGGCGTCGAGCTGGCCGTCGACACCGTCGGC
>JBGQNJ010000029.1:0-8476 GCA_041501065.1 Dehalococcoidia bacterium | reverse complement strand
GCGCGTGTGGCGCCGGCTGGTTGGTGAAGAAAGGGGCCTACGTCGAATATCATTGCCGGGTTCTCGTCCTTTGCGTGAATCTACGTCTCATTATAGAGAGGCCTTTCGGCGCGGGTCAATCGAAGACGCGGGGCCGGTTCGCCTTGCGGGTCCTTCGCCGCTGGCTCTATAATCCTGCTTGCGGCCCACGTCGTGGCGGCCGCAGGTCCCTTTCCAGCATCCATCCCGACACTGAGGGCGCCCGCGCGCTCACTGGCCATGATGACAAGAATATCCGACCTCTTTGACCTACAGGAGATCGACCTGGAGATCGATGCGCGACGCGCCGCCGTCAGCGAGGCGGAGAGCCGGATCGGCGAGTCCGAGGAGGCGGAAGCCGCGGCCGGCGTCATCATCGAGCGCGAGGCCGAAGTCCAGGAGATGCACAAGAAGCTCAAAGCGGCGGAATGGGAGGTCGAAGACCTGACGAACAAGATCAAGCCGCTGGAGAAGAAGCTCTACGGCGGTAGCGTCCACATTCCGAAGGAGCTCGCGAGCATCGAGGAAGACATCCACTCCATCCAGGCGCGCAAGCGGATTCTCGAGGACAAGGAGCTCGACGTCATGTCGCAGTTGGAGGGGGCGGAGGGGGCTCTGGCCGCGGCGAAGCACGGGCACGCGACGCTCCTCGCCGAGTGGGAGGAAGAGCAGCGACGCCTGAACCGGGAGCGGGAGAACCTGACGGCGGAGATCGCGCTCCTGGAGGACAAACGCGCGGCGGAGCGATCGCGAATAGACGGCGGAGCCCTCGCCCTCTACGACGCCCTTCGCCCCAAGCACCAGGGACGCGCCGTCGCCAAGGTCGAGCGCGGGACTTGCGGCGGTTGCCGCATCTCGCTGCCGATGTCGCTTCTCCAGAGAGCGCGTGGCGGCTCGGACGTCATCGTTCAGTGCAGCAGTTGCGAGCGGATACTGTACGTAAGTTGATGCGATGAGAGCGGTAGGCTACTTCCGCGAGGCAAGCGCCGGAGAGCGCGGCGTGGCGTCGCTCGCCGATCAGAGCAAGACGTTCATCGAGTACTGCCGCGACCACGGCTACGAAGTCGTCGCTTCCTTCGTCGACGGCAGCGCCGCGCTCGATGAGCCGCGCCCGGGCTTCCAGCAGCTTGTGGAGTATCTCAAGCGCCCCGAGAAGGGGTTCCTCATGGTCGTGACTCCATCGGTCACCAGCCTGGGACGCGATCTCAAAGAGGCGGCCCGTAGCTGGTTCGAGCTGCAGGGATTAGGCGCACAGGTGCTGACCATGGACGGCGGTGACGATGCCACCGGTGTCCTGCTGGAGGCCTGGGCGAAGAGCAGCGAGGGCCGCGTCGGCGACAAGGTGCGGTCAGCCATGCGGCGCAAAGCCGTCAAGGGCGAAGTGCTGGGACGGCCTCCCTACGGCTATCGCGTCGGCAGCCGGCGGCGATTGGAGCTGGTGCCGGAAGAGGCGGTCGTCGTCCGCTACATCTTCCGGCTCTACCTACAGGAGGGTCTCGGCATCCGGCGCATCGCCCGCTGCCTCAACGAAGAGGGCATGAAGACCCGTCGCGGCGGCAACTGGAGCATGGTGAGCATCCGCGATATCCTGCGGAATCGCGCCTATCTTGGCACCTACAGCCGCTTCGGTGTGCGCGTGCCCGGCAGCCATCCGGCGCTCATCTCCTCCGACGACTTCCGGCGCGTGCAGGACTGTCTGATGGCCCGTCGCAGCAGCTACTCTGCGCCGCAGGCATCGCCCTTTCTGCTGTCCGGACTCGCCTACTGCAGCTACTGCGGCAACAAAATGATCGGCGTCAGCCGGCGGCAGAGCTGGAAGCGACAGAAAGACGGCACCGTTGCCGAAGCGTCTTACCGCTACTACCAGTGCCAATCGCGCACGAACCAGAGCATCTGCGACTACCACACCCGTCGCGCCGGTGACCTCGAAAACGAAGTGCGCCAACGTCTCTCGACGCTCGATCTCGGCGCCGGACAGGCCTTCCGGCACGCCGGCGACCAGGACGCCGTTCTCGCGGAGTCGAAGGATGAATGCCGGGAGCTACAGCGGTGCGTGGCGCTGCTCGACAAGCGGCTGGAGCGCCACATGGACGCCGCGGCGCGCGGCCGCCTGAGCAGGGAGAAGCTGCAGTCGCTCGGAATAGCGCTGGCGGCGGAGCGACTGGACGTGGAGGCACGCCTGGTAGCGGCGCAGCGCCGCGTCGACGAGCAGGCATCGGTGGCGGCGCGACGGCGGGCGCAGGAGCAGGCGCTGCTCCGCCTGTGCGACCGCTGGGACACGCTCGACTTCAACTCGCGCCGCTCGTTGCTGCGCGACATCGTCGACAGGGTCACCGTCGCCGACGACGGTATCAAGGTCCAACTCCGCCCGTGAGCCAGCCGCTTGACCGCGGAGTCTACGTCGCCTACGCCGATGGCGCATCGCGCGGCAACCCCGGGCCGTCTGCTATCGGCGTCGTCATCTTCGACGGCGAGGGCCGCGAAGTCCACCGCGAATCTCGACGAGTAGGGCACGGCACCAACAACGAGGCGGAGTACCGGGCCGCTGTCGCAGCCCTGGAGGCTGCACTGGGACTGGGGGTTTCGCACCTCGAGCTGCGCATGGACTCCGAGCTGGTCGTTCGCCAGCTCACAGGACGCTACCGGGTCCGCAATCCGCGCCTGGCGCCCCTGTATGGCCGCGCCGCCGACCTGCGCAGTCGCTTTCAGTCGGTCACCTTCCGCAACCTGCCGCGGGCCGAGAACCGCCTCGCCGACACCCTGGCGAACCAGGCGCTGGACCGGTCGTCGTAGCCACTCGCACACGATACTCCTTGACGAAGGCGGGTGTTCGAGGTATACTCGAGTCGCCAGTAGACCGGGTGACCGCCCTTGCGTGCCTGCGTTGCAGGCTGAAGGGGAGGAAAGTCCGAGCTCCGTCGGGCGAGGGTGCTGGGTAACTCCCAGGAGGGGCGACCCTACGGATAGCGCCACAGAAACATACCGCCCGCCTTAGGCGGGTAAGGGTGAAATGGCGAGGTAAGAGCTCACCGGCAGTCGGGTGACCGGCTGGCCGGGCAAGCCCCACCCGGAGCAAGACCGAATAGGAGGACGATGGGCGCGCCCGGCCCAGTCCTCGGGTTGGTCGCTAGAGGTGACGGGTAACCGTCATCCCAGATAGATGGTCACCGTCCGCCTCAGGCGGAAACAGAACTCGGCTTACAGGTCTACTGGCGCTCACGGCCCGCATCGTTTCGACGGTGCGGGCCTCCCATTTGTCGCCGCCGTCATGCGAGGGAGCTATAATTGGGCGCAGACCCGTCTGAGGTGAGGGACACGCGCATCGATTGGCGATCACTACTGCCCGGCGTGCGGATGTACGGCGACCCGCCGGAGACCGTCGGCGCCGTCTTCTACGACTCGCGCCTCGTGACGCGCGGCTCTGTGTTCGTCGCCGTGCCGGGCGCGCTGCCGCCGCGTAGCGTCGACGGCCACGACTTCATCGAAGCGGCGCTCGACAAAGGGGCGAGCGTCGTCGTCGTGCAGGCGGATCGGCAGGCTAAGTGGCGGACGGCGGCGGACAGCGGAGGGGCGGCCTTCGTCGTCGTGGACGACACGAGGCGCGCCCTCGCGCGGATCGCTGCAGCATTCTGGGGGTTCCCGGCACGTCGACTCGTCACCATCGGCGTCACCGGCACCGACGGCAAGACGACGACCGTACATCTCATCGCTTCGGTACTGGAGGCGGCGGGTCTGTCCACCGGCTACCTGAGCAGCGTCGCGTTCAAGACGGGCGGCGACGCGGAGCTCAACGCCACCCACATGACGACCGTGCAGTCGCCGGAAGTCCAGGCATCTTTGGCGAAGATGGTCAATGCGGGCCATCGCTACGCTGTCATCGAAGCGTCGTCGCACGGGCTGGCGCTCAACAGGCTCGACGAGTGCGAGTTCGACGTCGCCGTCTTCACCACCCTCAGCAGCGACCACCTCGATTTCCACGGAGACGCGGCAGAGTACGTTGCGGCGAAGGGGCGGCTGTTCGAGATGCTGGACGAGAGCGTCGACAAGGGCGTCGCCAAGACGGCCGTGCTCAACGCCGACGACCCTGCCTCCGCCACGCTGCGTTCCCGCACAAATGCGAAGGCGCTGACGTATGGCATCGATGTCGCTGCTGACCTTCGCGCCGAGAACCTGCGGCTGGGCGCGTTGCAGTCCGACTTCGACGTCGCGGGGCCATTCGGCCGGCAGACGGTGCGATTGCCGCTTCCAGGCCGCTATAGCGTCTACGACGCCCTGGCGGCGGCGGCGGCGGCACTGTCGCTGGGCGTGTCCCCCGAAGCGATCGCGCGTGGGCTTGCCGCCTTTCAGGGTGTGCCCGGCCGGATGGAGATGATCGATGGCGGGCAGCCGTTCCGGGTCGTCGTCGATATCGCTTCGACGCCGGAGGCGCTGCGACGCGTCCTCCAGGTGCTCCGGCCTCTGGCGGAGGGGCGCCTCATCGTCGTCTTCGGCTGCGCTGGAGAGCGCGACCGCGGCCGCCGCGACGGCATGGGGCGCGTCGCCGGCGAACTGGCGGACTTCGCCGTGCTGACGAACGAGGACCCGCGCTCGGAGGACCCTGACGCCATCATCGCCGCCATCGCTGCCGGACTGGCCGACGCCGGCCGGCGTGAGGGGAGTGACTTCGTCCGCGTCGTCAACCGCCGCGAGGCGATACGGCGCGCCTTCGCCATGTCGCGGGCGGGCGACGTGGTGCTCCTGGCCGGCAAGGGGACCGAGCAGTCCATCGTCATCGGCGACGAGCACGTGCCGTGGGACGAGCGGCGCGTGGCGCGGGAAATCCTCTCCCAATGAACGCCGCGTTCTCTCCGCCCCTCCTTCAGCGGCTGCTGAAAACCGAGAACGTGGGCAGATGCGTCCTCCACCTCGCGTCCGTTTCCTCGACGATGGACGCGGCGCGCGAGGAAGCCGAGAACGGCGCTCCTCACGGCATGATCGTCGTCGCCGATGAGCAGACGCGCGGCCAGGGCCGCCGGGGCCGTCACTGGGTGTCGCCTCCGGGCAACCTCTACGTTACCCTCATCCTGCGGCCGGCCGCATGGAATGTCCGCACGCTGGCCATGGTCGCCCCGCTGGCCGCCTGCGAGGCCATCGACGCCGTGGCGAACGTGAGAAGCAGCATCAAGTGGCCGAACGACGTGCTGATCGAAGGGCGCAAGGTCGGCGGCATCCTCATCGACGTCCATCTGGGCAACGACGGCATCGAATATGCGCTAGTGGGCGTGGGCATAAACGTCGCCCTCGACCCGTCGCAGCACGAGGAGATACGCACGATCGCCACGAGCCTGGCGGCGGAATCGCGAGAAAACGTCTCGCGGGAGAGGCTACTCGCGACCTTCCTGAACCGGTTCGAGAAGCTATACGCGGCCGCCGTCCTCGACGACAGCGTCTATGACGCGTGGCGCGCGCGGCTGGAGACACTGGGCCGGCAGATACGCGTCCAGTTCGGCGACCACTTCGACGAGGGCGTGGCCGAGGATGTCGACGGCGACGGTAACCTTCTGCTGCGTCGCGCCGACGGCAGCGTCATCGCGCTCTCCGCCGGCGACGTCACGCTGGCCCCGATCGATCGCTAGACACGATCCCGCGTATAAGCTGTTGAGAGCGAATCCGCGTACTCATTCCAACGGCAGCCGCTATGCCCTTTCATCCAAAAGACATTAGCCTCCGGATGCAGCAGGGCCAGTTCGTACACTTCCTTGACTAAGTCGAGATTGCCAATCTCGTCTTTGCCCTTTTTCCTGCGCCTCCAGCCACTCCGCTTCCAGTTCGATGCCCATTTCGTGATTATGTTGAAGCACAACTCACTGTCCGTGTAAACGTCGGCGTGCTCCCCTGGCGCCAACATTCTGAAGGCCTCGATGAGGGCCGTGAGTTCCATTCGGTTATTCGTGGTCGCCGGTGCATGCCCGCATCGCTCGGCGACGATTGCGCCGTCGACAACCTTGACGACACCCCAACCGCCGGGGCCAGGATTTGGATCACAACTCCCGTCCGTAAATATCCCACTGTTCGGCCCGGCATCGAACGTCTCAAGTACTTCCTGTTTCGTCAGATTCAGTTCCGGTTTGGCCTTCTGACGGGTGTAGCAGTCACGACAAAGCTTCGGTTTCCACCCGGGGTATCGCGATGCGGTCTCCTCGGATAGTGAAAAAGGACCTCCGCACTGGGCGCACTTCAGCGTATCCACGAGATGACCTCCTGGTGCTTAGGAGAGCTTAGGGCCTAACTGCGTCGCGCAGACGGCAGCGTCATCACCGTGTCCGCCGGC
The DNA here is from genome assembly GCA_041501065.1 of Dehalococcoidia bacterium. Lineage (GTDB taxonomy): Bacteria > Chloroflexota > Dehalococcoidia > DSTF01 > JALHUB01 > JALHUB01. The sequence continues at coordinate 2,148 of JBGQNJ010000029.1, read as the reverse complement.
GATGTCACCCTGAGAGAATGAGGCGCTGGTAAGCAAGGGCCACGCAAGCGTCGCCGAGAGCCCTGGCCTAGTCCTCCGGCTCCGGCGGCGGCTCTGGCTCCTTCACGACGGGCTCGGCCCGCAGCGCCGCCAGCGTTTCCAGCGGGTTAGGCATCGCGACCGCGCCGCCCTTCTCTATGAAGGCCCGGATTATGTCGATCGGCACCGGGAAGATGATCGTGCTGTTCTTCTCCGTGGCGATCTCCGCCAGCGTCTGAAGGAAACGGAGCTGCAGCGTCGTCGGCGTTGCGGCGATGATGGCGCCCGCTTGCGCCAGCCGCTCCGCCGCCTGAAACTCGCCCTCGGCGTTGATGATCTTCGCTCGCCGCTCTCTTTCCGCCTCCGCCTGACGGGCCATGGCGCGCTGCATCCCCTGCGGCAGCTCCACGTCTTTCACCTCGACGGTGGTCACCTTGACGCCCCAGGGCTCTGTCTGCTCGTCGATTATCTGCTGCAGCCGCTGGTTGATCTGCTCTCGCTCCGACAGCAGCTCGTCCAGCGAGGATTGGCCCAGGACGCTCCGCAGCGTGGTCTGCGCTATCTGGAAGGTGGCGCGGATGTGATCGAGCACCTTCAGCACGGCTTCCCAGGGTCGCACGATGCGGAAGTAGACGACGGCGTTGACCTTCACGGTCACGTTGTCCTTCGTGATCGCCTCCTGGCTGGGGACATCCATCGTCACGATTCGCAGGTCGCGCTTCACTAGGCGCTCGAACCCGGGCACGACCAGGAAGGGCCCCGGCGGAGTGACCCCCATAGCGTGACCGAGGCGGAAGAGGACGCCCCGCTCGTACTCCTGGATGATCCGCAGCGAGCCGATGATCGCCAGGGGCAGCAGCAGCCACCGGAGCGCTGTGTTGGTGATGATGCGCTCCTCTGCCAGTTCAGGCTCAATCTCCTTTGGTGCCACTTTCGTTCTCCTTTCCGAATGGACGCACCGTCAGCTTGATGCCCTCGACGCCCGTGATCTCGACGGTCTCTCCTTGCTCCACGCGTCCTCCCGTCGACGTCGCTGCCCAGCGTTCACCGTTGACGAACACGAGGCCCGTCGGGTCGAGGGGCGTACGTGCCACGGCGCGTTTCCCGACCAGCGCGTAGGTGCCCCGGGCTGTGGGCAGACGTCGAGCACGTATTATCGAGGTCACAATCGAGAACATGAAGAAAGCAACAATCGCCGCCAGGCCGAAGACCAGCCAGCGCGATACCTGGAACTGCGGGTTGCTGGTGCTCGTCAAGAGCAGCCCTCCTAGAATCAAGGATATCACGCCGCCGATGCCCAGCGCGCCGAAGCCGGATACTACGATCTCTGCGGCGAAGAGGACGAACGCGAGGATAATGAAGAAGACGCCCGCCCAGTTGACGGGCAGCGTCCCCAGCGAGAAGAACCCGAAAAGCAACGCGATGGCGCCGAACACACCCGGGAAGAAGATGCCGGGATGGAAGAGCTCGATGAAGAGGCCCAGGCTGCCCAGGCTAAGCAGAATGAATGCGATGTTCGGGTCGCTGATGATGAGCAGGAATCGCTCTATCAGCGTCATGCCGTTCGTCACGACGGCGACGTCCCTCGTCTGGAGCGTCATCTGCCCACCGGACGTGAGCGGTACCGAACGGCCGTCCACCATGGTCAGGAGGTCGTCCAGGTTGTCGGCGACGAGGTCGACGGCGTTCAACGCCAGCGCCTCGTCCTGGTTGGCGGCGACGCTCTGGCGCACCGTCTGCTCCGCCCAGTCGGCGTTGCGCCCGCGCAGGAGGGCGATGCCTCGTATGTACTCGGCCGCCTCGTTCGTCACCTTGTCGCCGAGCGTGCCCGTGATGTCGCCGCCAGTGATGTCGACAGGGTGCGCGGCGCCGATTGTCGTGTTGGGTGACATTGCGGCTACGTTTCCGGCCATGACGATGAACGCCCCGGCAGATGCGGCGCGGGCGCCGGACGGCGAGACGTAGGTAATGACAGGGACGCTGGACCCTTCGATGCTCTGTACGATGTCGCGCATCGACTGCTCGAGGCCGCCCGGCGTGTCGACGCGGATGACTACGGCGACGGCGTGCGCGCTCTCGGCGTTGCTGATGCCACGCTCGACATAACGTGCCATGACCGGGTTGATGAGG